>CAZSNN010000014.1:3034-16966 GCA_964608425.1 uncultured Gammaproteobacteria bacterium
GGCGCTACGAGATCGATAATTTTTTTCTATTTCAGACTGCTCGGGGATTAATGGCTTGGGTGTCAATATTCTAATATTACAATCTTCTAACTTACTCAAATCTCTAAAATAATTTTTAACAATTCTATCTTCTAGACTATGAAAGGAAACCACTACTAATCGACCACCTTTATCCAATAATTCTATTGCTTGAGGTAAAAACTCTTTTAAACTTTCTAATTCTTGATTGGTCTCGATTCTAAGAGCTTGGAAAGTTTTAGTAGCCGGATGGATTCTTTTAGCCCAAAACTTTCTTGGAATAGCTCCAGCAATAATTTCAGCTAGTTCTTGAGTAGTCTCTATTCTCTTCTTTTTTCTATAAGCGATAATATGTTCAACGATTTTTCTCGCCCAAGATTCTTCCCCATACTCTTTAATAATTTTCTCTAAGTCAGATGATTGATAATTATTAACTATCCAATAAGTACTGTTTTCAATCTGAGGACCAAAGGACATATCCAAGTTACTATCATGCTGAAAAGAAAATCCTCTATCATCATCTTCTAGTTGTGCTGAGGAGAGACCTAAGTCGACCACTATTCCATCAAATTTATTTTTTAAAAGAAATTTTTTATTTTTTAAAACTACCTCTTTAATATTGGAAAAATTATCGTTAATTACTAAAACATTTTCTAATTTATTCTCCAAAAAATTATCTATAGCCAAAGGATCTAAATCGGTTGATAGCATTTTTCCTTTTTTTCCGATAGCCTGACTTATTGCTCTGGTATATCCGCCGCCACCCAAGGTTCCATCAATATATTGTCCACCTTTTTTAATATCTAATAATTCTAGAACCTCTTTTAACATTACTGGGATATGAAAATAATCTTTCATATTATTAAATTCCTAAATCTCCCAACTCCTCAGCGATAGCATTACTATTTTTTTCAGATTCTTTTTTATACTTATTCCAATCATCTTGATTCCAAATTTCTAAATGATTATATAAACCAGCGATGATAACACTCTTTTTTAAACTAGCAAATTGACGTAAATATTCTGGGACAGTAACCCTGCCTTGATTATCAAACTCCAAATCCATGGCTCCGGCTAAAAAATGACGAGCAAAGGCTCGGGCTTTAGCTTGACTGATTGGTAGGGCTGATAATTTTTGAGCAATCTTTTGCCATTGGTCCTTGGTATATAAAAATAAACAATTGTCTAAACCTTTAGTGACAACTCCTCCCTTTTTTAACAAAGCTCTAAACTTGGCTGGAATGGCTATTCTACCCTTATCGTCTAAATTATGATTGTATTCTCCAATAAACATATCAATGTTTTATTAAATTATTTTTATCATTCACCACTATTCACCACTTTTCACCTTACAACTATAATTATACACCACTTCTCCCCTAAGGTCAACAAACAAAAACAACAAAAAACATTAATAAAATCAATATAAAAATAATAAAAATAAAAAAGAACCGAAGTTATTAACAACTCGGCTCTTTTTATGAAAAATATTTTATTTTTTTGTTAACAATCTATAAACAGTTAATCCACAGAAATTTTTAAACTAATTTTTGTCCTTCCTTCAAGTTACTTTCAAAAAAATTCCAATTAATTAAATTTTCAATTAAATTATTCAAGTAATCCCCTCTCTTATTTCGATAATCAATATAATAAGCATGCTCCCAGACATCCAAGCAAATTAGAGGAATTTGATTTTGGGTTAAAGGGTTATTAGCGTTTGATGTAGTAATTATTCTCATCTTGTCTCCCTTTAAAACAACCCAGGTCCAACCACTGCCAAATTGTGCCAAAGCCTTCTTCTTTAAATCCTCTTTAAAAGAATCTAAGGAATCAAAGTTTTTCTCAATCTCAGACAATAAAAAACCGGAAGGATCTTTCTTTTCAGGAGTCAAACTATTCCAATAAAAATTATGATTGAAAACCTGAGCAGCATTATTGAATACTAATTTTAAATTGGGCTGGTTAAAGGATTTTTTAATAATTTCCTCTAAGGACATTTTTTCTAATTCTGTTCCAGAAATTAATTTTATCAGGTTGTCAAAATAAGCTTGATGATGTTTACCATAATGAAAGTCTAAAGTTTCGGAAGAAAGATACTCTCCAAAAACATTTTTTTCATAGGGTAATTGAAAAAAATTTAACATAAGATTATAGATTAAATTATTTATATTTAATATAATTTTCTTCTTGTAAAATATTCAGATTTGGTATTACTTTAGTGTCATCAACCTGACTTAAAGAATTGGACCAAGATAAATTAACGTTTTTAGATTCCAAGGACATAAACTCGGAAATATTATATTTATTAACGCCCACAATATTACCTCGATAAAACATAATTATATCCAAAGGAACTTCCCAAAAATTATAGGGAGAATTATTTTGAATTTCAAAAGATAAATTATTAGTACTTTTCAGGCCCAAATCAGTTGGTCTAATTATTTCAAATTTTATATCAGAAATAGAAAAATTTAATCTCTCAGAATAATAATTTTTCCAATTTGGATAAGTTCTAACATTAACTCGTTCCCAGTTTTTGTTTTTTATAACAAATTCTAAATTATTAGGACGAGCCTCTAGGTCAACTGCTAAATCAACAATATATTTTTCTTCACCAGGAAATAAGGTAGCACTAGAACAAAACAACTCAAGATCACCAGAAACAAAGCAATAATTAATATAGGAAAAAAAATTTTCGTTAGGATTCTTTACTTGAGCAATAAAATCATATCTATCATTATGAAAAAAGAATTGAGATTTACCAACCTCTAAATCAATGGCCAATCTTCCAGGATTTAAATTAACATTAACCTCGGACAACTCTTGCAAAGCCTGTCTCTCTTCGGGGGTATATCTAATATAATCATAAAGATTATAGAAAAAAATAGAATAAAGGACGACTGACAAAAGACCCAGAAAAACAATAACCCCTATAAAGAATTTTTTTCTATTCTCCAGGAACCATAAACCAAAATTAAAATTCCTCAAAGACTTGTCCTTGGTCTTCTTTTTATCACCAAAATTTATACTACTGTCAGAGCTTTTATTAGCATCCTCAAAAGAAGTATTATTAACATTAAATTCTTGTTCTTGATTTTTATTGTCCATATTTCTTAAAAATGTTATAATTTAAAGGCCCTAATATTATAACATAATTTAATAATTTTAAAAAATATGAAAATCAACATCCCCTTGAGTGTTCTAAAAAAAAATAAAAAAACATATGAAAAAAATTTTTTAGAAGCTACTCACAAAACTGGAAGATTATTTTTATTTGCTGGTGATCAAAAAATAGAACATCTTAACGAAGACTTCTCTGCCGGACTAAAATTAGGAAATAGTGATCCCGAACATCTTTTTAAAATAGCTGAGAAATCAAAAATTGGAGTTTTTGCCGCTCACCTAGGCCTAATTTCTCGATATGGAAAAAAATATGATCAAATCCCCTATTTAGTAAAACTAAATGGTAAAACTAACCTAGTAAAAACCCAAGACCCCCTAAGTCTAGCTCTATGGACAGTAGATGAAGTAATTGATTTTAAGAAACAATCAGGATTAAAAATACTAGGAGTTGGATATACCTTATATTTAGGTAGCGAATACGAAAATGAAATGATGGTAGAAGCTGCTAGAATAATAAAAAAAGCTCATCAAAATGGATTAATAGCTGTTTTATGGATTTATCCTAGAGGAAAAAATATAAAAGATGAAAGATCATTAGAAATTTTATCAGGAGCTGCTGGAGTAGGTCTATGTTTGGGGGCAGATTTTGTCAAATTAAATTATCCTTTTGGCGACAAAGAATTAGATGCTAAAAAATTTAAGGAAGTTATTATTGCCGGAGGAAACACGGGAATAATTTGCTCAGGAGGAGAAAAAATGAAAGGAGAAAAAATACTAAAAATGATTGAAAATCAAAATAATATTGCTGGGGCTAGGGGCTGTGCTATCGGAAGAAATCTACATCAAAATGATTTAAAAACAGCTATTAGTTTAGCTAACAAAATAAATAAAATAATTAGCAAATAGAAGTCATTCGTCCACAAAATTAAAAAGAGCTATCTAGCTCTTTTTAATTTTATCTACCTTAAAATTTGGATATTATTTTTTATCTTCAATTTCCTGTAAAAGATTCTTAATAAATTCTGATTTTTTAACTGTATCAATTTTTTGCTCACCCCTTCTTCTAATTGCTAGGTCTTCACCTTCCATTTCTTTATCTCCCACCACAATAATATAAGGAATTTTTTCCCCAACTGCTTTCCTAATCTTATTAGCCACTGTTTCATTATCAATATCAACTTCTGATCTTAAATCTAGCTCTAAAAACTCCTTCCTTAATTTCTCACAATACTCAGCATGCTTTTCTCCTACTGAAACAATTTTTACCTGAACTGGAGAGATCCAAGTTGGGAAAGCCCCACCATAATGTTCAATCAAAACACCAAAAAATCTTTCTAATGACCCCAATAAAGCTCGGTGAATCATAATTGGTTGCTCTTCTTTTTCTGGGCCCTGGTAAGTCATATTAAATTTTTTAGGGTTTTGAAAATCCAATTGAATAGTGGTTAACTGCCATTCTCGACCGATAGAATCTTTAGCTTTAATATCTAAGGATGGACCATAAAATTTAGCCCCACCCTCTTCAATCTCATAAGGCATATTAAAGTCATTAACCACCTCTTTAATTGTTTTTTCGGCTAAATCCCAAACCTCTGGGTCCCCCATATAATTTTGAATATTTTTTGGATCTCTAATGGCAATATAACCCTTTAAATCAGTAAAGCCAAAAACTTTAAACATATCAAAACTGAATTGCAAAACTTCTTTATATTCAGCAGCGAATTGATCTTTACGACAAATAATATGAGCATCGTCCTGAGTAAAACCACGAACCCTAAGCATACCATTCAATTCCCCGCTTTTTTCATATCGATATACCGCTCCTAGCTCATTCCAGCGAAAAGGAAAATCACGCCAAGAACGCGGTTTTGAATTATATATTTCTACATGAAAAGGACAATTCATTGGTTTGGCATAATATTCTTCTCCATCAACATTCATTGGAGCATACATAGAATCTTTAAAAAAGCCTAAGTGACCACTAGTTTCCCATAATAAAGACTTTCCGATATGGGGAGTATAAACAGTATCATAGCCTCTTTGACGGTGAAATTTTCTCCAAAAAGATTCTACCGCTTCCCTGACCTTAGCTAATTTTGGATGCCACAATATTAATCCTGGACCCACCTTTTCACTAATAGAAAAAAGATCCAACTCTTTGCCTAAGCGACGATGATCTCTTTTTTCAGCTTCCTTCAATAAATTTAAATAATCGTTTAAATCTTCTGGGGTAGCAAAGGCTAATCCATAAACACGAGTTAACATTTTATTTTTTTCATCTCCTCTCCAATAAGCTCCGGCAATTTTGTTTAATTTAAAAGATCCAACTTTAATTTTTCCAGTTGATTCAACGTGTGGCCCGCGACACAAATCGGAAAATTCTCCTAATTGATAAAAACTAACCTTTGTTTCGCCTTCAGCTTTTAATCCCTCTAAAATATCCACCTTATAAACATCATTTGTTTTTTTAAACTCAATAATAGCTTCATCAATGTTTTTCTCTGATCTTTCAAATTTTAAATTTTGTTTAACTATGTGCTTCATTTTTTTCTCAATTTCTGCCAAATCACCATCGCTGATTTTGATATCTCCTAAATCAATATCATAATAAAAACCATTATCCACGTCAGGACCAATGGCAAATTTAACCTCGGGATAAGTCCGAAGTATCGCTAGGGCTAAAATATGAGCCATGGAATGGCGCATCATTTCTAAATTTTGTTGTTCCATAAAATTATTTATTAATTTTTTATTATTTTATATTTAAAAAACCCGTTCTAACAATTTAAAATTAATTAAATTACTAGAACGGGTTTTCCCGCGGTTCCATCTAGTTTCCCTCAAAAAAATTGAGAGCTCCTTTATTTTTGTTGGTAAAACTTAGTTTCCGAAGAAATTGCCCTTATGGACAACTATGATTGGTAGTCATAGCAATCGTTTTAATCAACAAGTAAATACTACTATATTTGCCCATTAAAGTCAATCTACATAAAATCTCTCATTTGTCGATTGGCCTTCAAGTCCTGGATAGTCTTTTTAAGACCATTTTCCAAGGTAACAACCGGCATCCAACCAAGTTCGTTTCTAATATAATAAGTATCAGGAATATTTAATTGGGTCATAAAAAGTTTTCCAGGTTCAAATATTATTTTAGAGCTAGAGCCGGTTAATTCTACTATAGCTTTAGCAACATCGAATAATTTAACCTCCTCTTCTGACCCAACATTAAAAGGACCAGAAAACTCTGAACGAATTACTTTGATAGCAGCATCAATTACATCGTCAACATAGCAAAGAGATGAAGAAAAATTCTCGTCACCAAAAATGATAATATCTTCATTGTTCAAGGCATTATTAACAAAATCAGGCAACATTTGATCGTCTTTTAGTGCCATTCTTGGTCCATAGGTTCTAAAAACTCTAATAATTTTAGCATCTAAATTATATATTTGACGATAGGTGTTAACAAAAGATTCGGCAAAACGCTTCCCCTCATCGTAACAACTCCTTTCACTTAAGACATCAACTTGACCGAAATAATTTTCTTTAACTTTTTCATTAGAAGAATGATTTTCTTTGAGACCGTAAACAACCGAAGAAGAAAGTTGTAAGAATTTAGATTTATATTTAACCGCTATATCTAAAGCATTTTTGACCACGTAAGAATTAGCTAAAAGAGTTTTTTCTCGATTATCAGAAAAATTTTTAACCGACATCGGACAGGCTAAATTATAGACTTCTTGAATACCTTGAAATGGAATTTTAAATTTAGTTAACTCGGATAAATTTTCCAAATCTAATGGCTCACTCAAATCATGATTTATAAAAACAAAATTAGAATTTGGTAATAAGTGCTCAATGTTTTTTGAATTACTACTAGAAAAATTATCAACACAAATAACCTTACTTTCCTTGAGAAGTTCTTCGCATAAATTAGAACCGATAAAACCAGCTCCACCTATAACTAAAATATTTTTTTTATCAAAAATAACCGGCATAAGAATAAATTTAAATATTAATATATTTATTATACTTGAATTTTATGTAAATTTCAATTATTTATTAACCTCCACGAAACCAACCATTACTCCCCCAGTAAAATTACTCTCTAATCCATAAAAAGAACTAATCAGATCTCCCTCTTTGTCAAAAACCCGGACATGAGGAGTCCCTCCTGGGCCAGCCCCTGTTATAATCTCACTTAAACCATCTTTATCTAAATCTCCTAGCGATAAATTAACTCCTGATTTAAGATTTTCTGAATAAGCTAAGATTTTTTTAATTTCTTGCCCGTAACTATTAAATATTTTTATCTCCGGTGATCTTCCCGCTCCAGGAGAAACAATGATTTCATTTTTGTCTTTAGTTTTATCACCATAAATATTGCCAACTTCAACTTTAACTCCTCCGGAAAAATTATTTTCATAAGCAAAGAATTGACCTTGTAGTTCACCTCTTTCATTAAAAATTCTTACATGAGGGCCACCACCTACACCAGCGCCGGTAATTATTTCGGCCCGACTGTCTCCGTTAATATCACCCACAGCCACATCAACTCCCCCTCTAAATTTAGAGTCATAGGCAAAAAATTGACCCTTTAATTCTCCCTGTTCATTAAAAATTCTAATATGGGGTCCACCACCTATTCCAGCCCCAGTTATTATTTCTTTTCTGCCATCGCCATCAATATCGCCTACGGCAACATTAACCCCACCTCTAAATTTAGGATCATAGGCAAAAAATTGATTTTTCAGATTTCCGCTAGAATCAAAAATTCTAACCTGAGGGCCACCACCTACGCCAGCCCCGATTATTATCTCTTGATTATTATCATTATTTAAATCTGCCACAGCAAAGTTTACACTACCATTAAAGCTAGAGTCAAAGGCCAAAAAACGACTTTCTTCCTCCCCTTTGTTTTTAGAAATTCTAACATAATTAAAATTATTTTCTTCGATTTTAAAATCAGCTATCTGTGATTGAGGAAAAAGCAAAAAACGACCTTCTAAATTTTCCCATTTCTCCGAGGCCCAATTAACAGAATTATTTAAATTAACTCTTCCAGCTCCTAATTCATCTTGATATCCCGGATTTAAAGAATTAAGGTTATCAGAGCTTTTGAACAAAACATTTAAAAGCTCCTTATTATTTAATTTGGGGTTAGCGCTTTTTATTAAAGCTAAGGATCCGCTAATTACTGCTGCTGACATAGAAGTTCCTGACCAATAGCCATTATAGCTTTTATTTTTATTATTTTCTTTGTCAAAAAAATAAGTAGAAAAAAAACTAATTCCTGGGGCAGAAATATCAACACAATTTCTTCCATAAGACGCAAAACTCATTTTTTGATCCAAGGTATCGGTAGCACTAACCGAAATTATAATATTCTCATTGTTCACACCTTTAAAACAGGCCGGATATAAAGGGTCTTTGTCTAAGTCGGCTGAATTGTTGCCAGAGGCAGCTACAACTATTACTCCGGCTCGATAAGCCCTTTCAATAGCCTCTTTAAACCCCTGATTGTATCCAACTCCAGAAAAACTTAAATTTATAATATCCGCCCCATTATTAACAGCATAATCAATAGCCCTAATGACATCGCTGATTTTCCCCTCACCTTTTTCGTTTAAAGCCTTCAGAGGCATTATTTTAACTTTTTGAGCAATACCAGAAATGCCTAATCCATTATTAGTATTAGCCCCAATTATACCAGAAATCATGGTTCCATGATTTAAACCGTCCTCGTTACTACTAGCTATAATTTGGGGTAAAGGATTTGAAGAATTGCTAATAAAATCCCAGCCGTTAACATCGTCAATAAAACCATTATGGTCATCATCAGCCTTATTATCTTTAACTTCGAATTTATTAAACCAAATCTTGCCACCTAAATCGGGATGATTAATATCTACCCCAGAATCAATTACAGCCACAACCACATCATCACCAATAAAATTATTATTCCAAACATAATTAAAGCCAATTCTATTCAAATACCATTGGTCTCTATAATGAGGATCATTAGGGGTTGTCTCAGCTTGAGCACTTTTTAAAAAAATTAAAGAAAATAAAAAAAATGCTAAAACTATAACGGATTTTCTATTCATACCGATAATTTTAGCATATTTTTTAAAAAAGTAAAAACGATTATTTTGATTCTTTATTAGGGGTTTCTTTTTCTGAAGTTTCTTTGTCTGAGGCTTCTTTATCCGAGGCTTCAGCCACCTCAGAAGATGGAGTCTCAACCACGACTTCTTTTTCCTCCCTTGGCTCAACCACAGAAACAACAGCGTCGTCTAAGTTATTTAAAACTTTAATTCCTTGAGGTAAAGATAAATCTTTAACTTGAATATTATCACCAAATTCGATTAATGAAGAAATATCTACATCAATATGATCGACTAAATCTTTTGGTAAACATTCTACAGAAACAAAATCAATATTTTTAATTAATAAAGCCCCTAGTTCTTTAACCGCCTTAGACTCACCCACAAACTCTAATGAAATATCAGCACTTACCTCCTTGTTCATATCAACCTTATAAAAATCAACGTGAGTAAAAAAATCTTTAACCACATCTCTTTGAGTGTCCTTAATCAAAACTGGAACTTCTTGCCCATCAATATTTAAATCAATTAAATTTGATTCTCCGGCCTGACTATAAGCTTTGGCAAAATCATTGGCCTTGAGCTTTATCATAATATTTTCAAACCCAGGAGCATAAACTATTCCTGGTAAAAAATCAGAAGACAATTTTTCCTGTTTAACCCTAACTTGAGCTTGTAATTTAATATTCATATTTTTTGTAAAACTTATAAACTATAATTATATAGATTTCTAAGATTTAGACTTAATTATAATATTTTCAATAATTCCTATTAAAATAAAGTTAGCTAAAGTAGCACTACCACCATAGCTAATAAACGGCAAGGAGATACCCACAACTGGCACCATCCCCAGGTTCATACCAATATTAATAAACATTTGAATAAAAATCAAGACCATCGCCCCCAAAATAAAAAATATAGCAAAATCATCCTTTTGTTTACGGACAACCATAAGCAATCTCCAAAACAAGATAAGGTAAATTAACAAGACTAAACCAGTCCCCAAAAACCCTAATTCTTCAGCAATAACTGAAAAAATAAAATCATTTTGAGCTTCTGGTAAAAATTTTAGTTGGGATTGAGAACCAAAACCTACTCCTCTACCAGTAATTCCTCCCGAACCAATGGCAATTAGAGCCTGGGAAACATTATACCCCTCTGATAAAGAATTTTCACTAGGATTTAAAAGTGTCAATATTCTATTTTTTTGATAATCTTTAAAATAAAAATTCCAAGCTAAAAAAGCCCCTATTAAAACTGGTATGATTATTATTAAAAAATAACGACGTTCAAAACCCACCAAAATTAAGGTTATAAACCAAATTCCTAACATAATTATCGCGGGACCGAAATCGGGCTGAAGCAAAACCAGCAAAACTAAACCAAAGGTTCCCAAAAATGATAAAAATAATGATTTCCAGGGCCTCATCCTAATAGCCGAATTAGAAAAGAATCTAGCTAAAAATATAATCAATATAATTTTAACAAATTCAACTGGCTGTAAACTAAAGCCAAAGATTTCAAACCAACCAGTAGTCCCGCGAACAGTTTTTCCAAATATCAATACTAAAATTAAAATCAAAACACCAAAACCATAGATAAATCTATTAAAACTTTTTAAAAAATTATAATCCAAAAAAGATACAGAAAAAAATAAAAAAAGACCAACAATAATAGCAATAATCTGTTTTTTAAAATTTAATAAACTCAGAGTTTCCTGCCCCAAGGCAATACTATATATTTCAATTAAACCAAAAAGGGACAATAATAAAATTGCTGAAAATATTATCCAGTCAAAATTTAGAAAATGTGATTTTATTCTATTAAGCATTTAAAATTAAAATTAATGAGAGTGAAATAGAAAATTTAAAGAAAACATCAGAGCCAATCCTATCAAAATTCCTAATAATTGTTTTAAAGATTTATTAATACTAACTTCTTTTTTTAATTCTGGAATCAAATCAGAGGAAGCAATATAAATAAAGCCTCCCGCTGTTATTGGGATAATTATATTCATTAAGCCCTCTATTCTCTGCCCCAAAAAGAAAACAATTAAGGCTCCTAGAATAGAGAAAGATCCAGAGATAAAATTAAGCCATAAGGCTTTTTTAGTCTTATAACCAGCATGAATCAAAACTCCAAAGTCTCCAATTTCTTGTGGAACTTCATGACTAATAACGGCAATAGTGGTAAGCACTCCTAACCTAACATCAACTAGAAAAGCTCCAGCAATTACTGCTCCATCAATTAGATTGTGAAAACCATCACCAATTAAATTCATAAGGCCCAAGGGATGAGGATGCTCATCGCAAGTTGGAACATGACAATGACGCCAGTGAATTATTTTTTCTAAAATAAAAAATAAAATTATGCCCAATAATATATATAACCAAACTGCTTGGCTATGATGATTAGACATCTCTACAGCCTCTGGTAATAAATGGAAAAAAGCACCTCCCAACAAAGCTCCAGTCGACAAGCTTACCAAAAACATAATAATCTTTTTTAATCTCTCAATAGAAAAACTAAGAAAAAAAACTCCCACTAAAGAAATTAGTGAAGTAATTAAAGAAGCTAGTAGAATATAAAGCAAGGTCATAAATTTGAAATTAATTAGGCTTATTTTTTAATTGTTGCTTTTTTAGCAACAACCTTTTTGTTAACAATCTTACTATTCTTTTTGATTACCTGGCCCAAATTCTTGGCTTCATATTCAGCAATAACCTTTTGTAAGCCCTCAGTAGCTAATATTGAACAATGTATTTTTTGAGTAGGTAAACCCTGCAATTCGGCCACTATTTTATTCCAATCAAATTTCTTAGCTTGTTCCAAGGTCATCCCTTTAACCATTTCTGTCATAACTGAAGCGGTAGCAATATTAGAAGCGCAACCAAATGATAAAAACTTAATATCTTTGATTATTCCATCTTTTACTTTAATAGTAAAAGATAATTGATCACCACACACCATGTTTCCAACCTCAGCCATAGCATCAGGGTTCTTTATTTCCCCAATGTTTTTAGGATTACGAAAGTGTTGCATGGTCTTTTTACTGTAATTTAAAGACATATATTTAGGGCTAATTAATTAATAAAAAGATAATTAATTAGCTAAATTAATTATAGTGGTTCTATTATAGCCTCTTTTATAAAAAAAATAAACCCTTGAGGGGTTAATAATAAATATTAATAAAAAAGGTTAAAATTACATTTTTATATTACAGTTTACCGACACCTGACAATCTCTGTAACGTAACGGAGAAGAATGCATTGAAATTCTTGCGGATATCGGCTATTGTACAATCGTTCTATTTTATAATCATATTTATTACCATGTTCCACCTAAAATACAATCAAGAGTATCTGTCCCTAAGTGTAGAATACATCCGATAGCAATTGCACGCCACTTCCAAGAAGGAATAATAAGCATTAAGAAATAAACAATTAATGCCCATAAAGTATGTAAAGGATGAAATCCTATGCTGCAACGACTTGGGTCAAAAATTGGATTGGCTAAAAGATGATCCAAATCTATTAAAATAGTTGACACTATTATTATTCCTGCTATTTTCCAATTTTTCTTAAACAAAAAGAATGCAATTATAAAAGGAAAAATAAAATGAAGTGAATAATGAACTACATGCCTTACAATTTCTGAATGTTCCATTTTTTTAATAACAATTAATAATAAATAAATTTAGAAACAGAATTTCACATAACGTCTGCGATTAAGAGAAGTTCCGAACGTAGTGAGGAATTTGGGTGTAGCGAGGTGCAACCGAGCGTAACCTCTTAATCGCTGTTATGCTCTCCGTTAGGACGAAATTTTAGTGCAACGATGCCGAAGGCAAAAATTTCGAGTTGCGAGTCCGCCCTAAATCAAATTACCAATCGTTAAAATTATTAGTATTCCTAAACTGTGGAGGAGATATGCTATTACCATAAACTTTTTTACAGAAATATTTTTTATGCTGGCGAGCATTGTTACTCCTATTTCTGTTGGTAAAGGCGAGGCTATTAGAAATCCTGCAAAAACAGGAAATATATGCTTATAATAACGACCAAATATATGTTTTCCATTCTTTGAAATATTTTTCATAATTTTTTCTTTTTTCAACTTATTTATCTCATCAATAAAAGAATGTCTAATAAAGCTAAAAATTATAAAATCACTCAATATGGCGCCAAGACCGCCAATTAAAACCGCTAAAATTAAATTTTGTTCTGTTGCAAGAACTAGTAACACTGCGGTTGCAGGTGCTGCAGTAAATCCATAAGCATAAAAAATTCCACCTAAAAAAGTTCCAACATAACCAAGAGACACAAGGAAATCTTGAAAAGGTGCGTAGTTTCTGCCCTCATAAAAAATTGCCACTGCAATTATAATAGTAATCGAGAGCAATAACAATTTAGGGTATTTGATTTTGTAATTTTTCGTGCTCATAATTTTAAATTATTTAAAGACGTTTATATTTCTTTTTATTTGTAGGGCGGACTTGCAATTGAGCATAACTGGTTATTATACGAACCATATCCTAATAATGAATTAATTTAACCTTTATTTATCTAAGATATGTTATGATAACCAATATTTTAACTACTAATATTTTAATATAATTTACAACAATATGTGTACGGTTGCAGAGTTAATGTTACATTCTGTGGATAATTAATATTATTTAATG
>CAZSNN010000015.1:0-16569 GCA_964608425.1 uncultured Gammaproteobacteria bacterium
GTTTGAGCAGTTTTAGCTAGTTTAATTAACTTTTTTCTACCCCATTTAAAACCTTTAACTTGTTTTAAAAGTTTTCTTCTTCTTTTAACGTGAGTTGTCCCTCTTTTAACTCTTGGCATATAGAATATATAATCAAAAAATCAAAAACTAAAATTAAGTTGTTGGTTTTTTGTTCTTAATAAATTATTATTTATAAGGAGTTAATTTCTTAACTGTCTTTACTAAAGTGGCTGTCAACTCTAAATCTCTTCTTTTTTTTCTGGTAGTATTACCAGACTCCCTAGAATTAAAATGTCCTTGCCCACCTTTTCGATGCTTAACTTTATCTTTAGCTGTCTTAGTAAATCTTTTACTAGTAGCCTTGTGTGTCTTTATTTTTGGCATATTAATATAAAAAGCTAAAAAAACAGGCTACCTAAAACCTGAATTTAGCCAATCTTATTTTTTATTAACTAATATAATACTAAAGCCTCCTGGCTGTTTTGTCAAGGGCTGTTCTTCTTCTACCTTTATTTCTGGCTTATTTTTTAAATTATCAACAAACTCTGACATTACTTCCCGCGCTTTTTCAAAATGCTGTTTTTCTCTTCCCCTTAAAACCATATTAATCTTAATCTTGTTGTTTTTTAATAAAAACTTAAAAGCTTGCTCAACTCGGACATCAAGATCGTGTTTACTTATTCTTAAAGAAAGCTTAATATTTTTAGTTTCAACTTTTTTCTGCAGAACTTTTTGTTTGTGAACTTTTTTATCTTGCTCATATTTAAATTGACCTAAGTCTAAGATCTTAACAACTGGTGGATAAATTTTAGGATTAACCTCTACTAAATCAAGGTCAGCTTCTTGAGCTCGTTTTAGAGCCTCATCAATTTTTAAAACACCAATACTTTCTCCATTTTCATCAATCAAAAAAACCTCCTGAGCTTTTATTTTTTCATTAGCTCTGAAGTCTTTACCAAAATCCTTCTTAACATTTTTAGGAAATTTAAATTTTCTTCTCATTTTAGTTTTTTATTTATAAGATTAAGTTGAGCGGGTAACGGGAATCGAACCCGTCTCTCGACCTTGGCAAGGTCGCATAATAGCCACTATACGATACCCGCAAGTGTGCCGCGAGGGAGAATCGAACTCCCACGATATCGCTATCACTGGATTTTAAGTCCAGCGCGTCTACCAGTTCCGCCACCGCGGCATAAAAACACTTTTGTGGAGATGACGGGAATTGAACCCGTGTCTAACAAGTTTTTTTAAATAATTTTACAAAAATAGCTTAATTGATTTTTAATTATTATCTTAAAAATTAAGCAAAATAAGATAATAACGAGCTATCTAATCTTTCAATTTTAAAGGGATAGCACCAAAAAAATCTATCCTTATAAATTGCACCGGCGATTAGCTATAAGGAGTCACTAGACCGATGGCTATTGCTATTTATTAAGCAACAACAGGAGCGAAAGCTGGAACTTTCCATGAGAAAGCCGCTTTCTTGATTGTGTTTTTTACACTTATCTTTTTGAATACTTTTATTGTGGACATTCAACACATTTTGAATATTTAAAAAAATTCTCATTATCGAACCCAAAATCATCCCCTACATTCTTTTTATTTTTTGCTTTGTCAAAGTTCTGATATGTTTTTCAATATCCTTTTTCTTAGAATCCTCTCTTTTATCAAAAGCCTTTTTTCCTCGAACCACGGCTATCTCTAACTTGATAAAACTGCTCTTAGTATATAACTTAATAGGAATAACTGTCAAGCCCTTTTCTTGTTTTTTTCCAATTAAACGGTCCAATTCTTTCTTTTTTAATAAAATTTTACGAGGTCTCTCGGGATTATAATCTTCTCTTTTGCCGGCTGGTTTATAGAGAGGAATATAAGCATTAACTAAAAAAGCCTCCACTCTATTTTTATTATCTTCTCTAAAACTAATATATGCTCCCTTCAAGTTAGCCTGCCCACTTCTTAAGGATTTTACTTCATAACCGAACAAAACAATTCCAGCTTCATAGGTTTCTAGAATTTGATAATCAAAGCTTGCCTTTTTGTTTAGAGCTAATATCTTCATAAAATTTATAATTCAGAAATATCCTTACCATTTCGATCATAACCATCTTTATTATAACCATATTTATTATACCCCTCCCGATTAAAACCGTCCTTATTGTATCCAGCTCGATTAAAGCCAGCTTGATCATATCCATTTTTATTATATCCTTCCCGATCTAGTCCTTGACGACTAAAGCCCTCATCATTAAAACCGAAACGATTATAGCCAAAGACATCATAACCTTCTGGATCGTAACCATTATCATAGTCTTTAGCGACATAGCCCCTTTTGGAAAAACCATTTTCATTAAAACCTTCTCGACTAAAACCTTCCTTATTAAAACCAAAACGATCATATCCATCCTTGTCATAGCCACCTTCACCCAAATCTTTTTGAAAATCTTTTCTAATTATTGCCGGATTTCGATAATATAAAAAATAAAAAAGAATTCCCACTAAAGCAAAGATTATAATATAAACCGGCACATCACCAAATATTTCTGTTTTTAAAAAATCAAAGCTCATATAATATTATTATATAATATTTTTAAGCTATATTCCACTCTTTTAATTTATCAACTATTTTTTGATTCAATAAAAAACTAGATAAATAAGAGCGATAGGCTGGGCTAGTAATATTTTTTACAGCCTCAGGGCTATTACCATATTTTGATTTTAGCCTATCTAGCTCGTCGTCAATTTCCTTATCGATCAATTCAATTTTTTCTAATTTAGCAATTTCTTTCAACATTAAAGCCCCCTTAACTCTCTTAACAGCATTAGGCATCATCTCTATCATTAATTGCTCATAATTTTTTCCAACGCTCTTCAAATAATCGTCGAATTTACCACCCTGAGAAACAATATTTTGTTCAATCTCTCGCATCATTATTTCTGATTCATTTCTTATTAGGTCTTCAGCAATGTCTCCAAATTTAGAATTATCCAATATTTTATCCATAATTTTAATTTCCATTTTTTGATCGATCTCTCTCTTTTTTTGCTCTTCAATTGTAGTGGATAAGTTTTTCTTTAATTCTTCAACATTTTTAAATCTAAACATTTTAGCCAAGTCATCATTAATCTCGGGTATTTCTCTATTATAAACCTCTTTAACCTCAACTTTAAAATCAACCTTTTTTCCAGCCAAGTTTTTCTGCCAATGCTTATCAGGATAAACTAAACTAAATTCCTTAGAATCTCCTTTTTTTAATCCAATTAAGTTTTTGTCAAAACCCTCTACAAAATAATTTTTACCAATCATAACTGTCACTTCAGGATTTTGTCCATCTTCTACCGGAACCTTATTTAAAAATAAATTAACCGAAGCAATAACTTTATCTCCTTCCTTTATAGGTTCTTCAGATATTTTTTCAATAGCTCGCATCTCTAATAAATCATTCATAACCTTATCAATTTCTTCTTGACTAGCCTTGACCTCCTCTTTTTTAAAACCAAAATTTTTATAATCACCTAATTTAATCTCTGGCAAAGTAATAACTTTAATCTTGTATTCCAAAGGATTACCCGGGGCTAATTTAGTAATATTTACCTCGGGTTGGCCAACAACTTGCTTATCTTTAATATTTTCATCAATAACTTCGTAAATTTGTTTATTAATAACTAATTTAGCAGACTCCTCCAAGATAGCCATCTCACCAATTTTTTGTTTTAAGATTTCTACTGGAACCTTACCCGGACGAAATCCTTCTATTTTAACTTCCCTTGACAATGATTCAGCCCCCTTAGAAATATAGGGAGTAAAATCTTCTACACTAACCTCAACGGTTAGCTCAATTTGTGATTTATCTAAATCTTTTCGCAAAACTTTCATAATTTAAAAATTAATAATAATTTAGTTTTTTCATTATAGCAGAAAAAAATAAAATTAAAAATAGGGGCATAAATCCCCCATTTTTAATATAATCTTAATTTGATTAAAAGAATAAAGGAACAAACACTAAAGAAATAATGCTCATTAATTTAATTAAAATATTAAGCGCTGGACCAGAAGTGTCTTTAAAGGGGTCTCCCACAGTATCGCCAACCACAGCAGCCTTATGCGGATCGCTACCTTTTCCTCCTAGATTTCCAGCTTCAATATATTTTTTAGCATTATCCCAAGCACCCCCAGCATTAGCCATATAAATAGCTTGCAAAACTCCGACAATTAAAGCACCGGCTAAAAGACCTCCTAGGGCTTCCTTTCCTAAAAAAGGAGTTAACCCCACCACCAAAGGAGCGGCAACTGCTAATAACCCAGGGACTATCATTTCCCTTAAAGCTGCTTTGGTACTAATATCCACACAACGTGCATACTCTGGTTTAGCTGTTCCTTCCATTAAACCAGCAATTTCTCTAAATTGGCGACGTATTTCAGTTATTAAAGAAGCGGCTGCTTTACCAACAGATTCCATGGTATGAGAAGTAAAGAAATAAGTTAACATACCTCCAATAAATAATCCGGAAACAACTTTAGCGCTTGTAAGATCAATAAAGCTTAACCCTGCTACTTGTGTATAGGCTGTAAATAAGGCCAAAGATGTTAAGGCAGCACTACCAATAGCAAACCCTTTGCCAATAGCAGCGGTAGTATTACCCATAGAATCTAATTGATCGGTTACCTTACGAACCTCCGGTTCCAAATGGGCCATTTCAGCAATGCCGCCAGCATTATCAGCCACTGGACCATAAGCATCAACTGCTACGGTCATACCAACGGTTGACAACATTCCAACAGCCGCAATAGCAATTCCATAAATGCCAGCAAAATGATAAGAAACCAAGATTGTAGCTACAATCACAATAATCGGAAAAACTGTACTCTTCATTCCAACTGACAACCCACTAATAATATTTGTGGCTGGACCAGTCATGGAAGCTTTAGCAATTTCCCTAACTGGTTTAAAATGATCAGAAGTATAATATTCAGTAATTTTACCAATTAATACTCCGGCTACTAATCCGGCTACGATAGAATAGAAAGGACCAAAATTTTCAAAAATTCCTTGTCCAATAAAATATCTAACTAAGAAAAAGGCAGCTATCAAAACGACTAAAGCACTAATCCAAATACCCCTTTCTAAAACGGCTCCTAAATTAGAATTTTCCTTTGCTCTAACAAAGAAAAAAGAAAAAATGGAAGCTAAAATACCAATTGAAGCTATTAAAAGCGGTAACATAGCGCTACCAATTCCAAAAACAACAATACCCAAAGTCATGGCAGCAATCATTGATCCAACATAAGACTCAAACAAATCTGCCCCCATTCCAGCTACATCACCAACATTGTCACCAACGTTATCAGCTATAACTCCAGCATTGCGAGGATCATCTTCTGGAATTCCAGCTTCAATTTTTCCTACTAAATCTGAACCCACATCAGCTGCCTTAGTATAGATACCACCACCAACACGGGCAAATAAAGCGATTAAACTAGCTCCCAAGGCATAACCATTAACTACTGCTGGATCTTTTATAATTAAATATAAAACACTTAAACCTAGTAAACCAAAACCGGCCACCATCATACCCATAATAGTACCACTAGAGAAAGCCACTTTTAAAGCTGGATTAATTCCAGAACGAGCAGCCTGAGCTGTGCGAACATTAGCTGTAGTGGCCACCATCATACCAATATAACCAGCCAAAGCTGATAAAATTGCTCCTATAACAAAACTAAGAGCTGTTAAAGGATTAATGAAGATAAATAAAATTACTGCTAAAATAATAGCAAATACTGCTAAATATAAATATTCTCTCCTCAAAAAGGTTTTAGCGCCTTCTTGAATAGCCTTGGCAATTTCTTGCATTTTATCACTACCCTTATCTTTCTTGGAAACCACTCTAATTAATATGGCTCCAAAAATTATAGCCAACAATGAGCTAGCTACAATAAAAATTTCCATCATAACTTTTCTTTCTAAAAATAAATTTAAGTTTTTAAAAATTAAAATTTATTTTAGAAAATTAATTATTTATATATTTTAATTTAGAATTAATTATTTTATTTTTTGACAACCTTTTTCTTTTCTGTTTTTTCTTTTTTAACTTCTTTTTTTTCTACTTTTTCTTTTTTTTCTACCTTTTCCTTAACTTTCTTTTCTTTGATCTTTTTTTCTTTAGTATCCTCCATTATCACTTGCTCAGAATCATCTTCATCTTTTATTTTTTCAATTTTTATATCTTCCTCCGGCTTATTATTTTCTTCCGCTAGATCTTCTGACTCTATAACGGGAACATCTTCTCCTTGAGCAAAAATATCTATTTTCCAACCAGTAAGACGAGCTGCCAATCTAACATTTTGCCCATTCTTACCAATAGCTAAAGATAATTTATCTTCGGCTACTTTAACAATAGCCTTTTTATTTTTTTCATCAATATCAATACTAGTGATTTTAGCAGGTGCTAAGGCATTGCTAATAAACTTAGCTGGATCATCACTATATTCAATAATATCAACTTTTTCCCCTCCCAATTCACTAATAATAGTTTGAATGCGAACTCCTCGTTGACCAACACAAGATCCCACTGGGTCAATATTTTCTGAGTCAGTATAAATAGCTACTTTAGACCTAGAACCAGCTTCTCTAGCCAATCCCTTGATTTCAACTAAACCATTAGCGATTTCTGGAATTTCCATGGAGAATATTTGCCTAACTATTTCTTCTGACTTTCTAGAAAGAATTATTTCAGCCCCTCTAACACCAGACCTAACTTCTTTAATATAAACTTTTATTCGACCACCAACAGTATATCTTTCTCCCATAATTTGCTCATCCATTGGTAAAATACCGATAGCTTTTTCTAGGTCTATAAAAACTAAACGACCCTCAACTCTTTGAATGACGCCATTGACAACCTCTCCTTCCTGATCTTTAAATTCATTAAAGACTGTTTCCTTCTCAATTTCTCTTAATTTTTGAATAATAACCTGTTTAGCAGTTTGAGCAGCCATACGACCATACCCCTCAGGTTGCTCTAACTCAAAAACAATTTCTTCGTCTATTTTAGCATCCTTTTTTATCAATAAAGCATCTTTTAATTGTATTTCAGTTTTAGGATTAAATTTTTTCTCAGACTCTTCACCCTCTATTGGTTCTATAAAATTGTCTCTCCTGTCAACTTTTTCACCTCGATCTTTTTTTTCTAGACCCTCTAATCGTCTTTGCTCCATTTCCTCTAATTCTTTTTGCTCTTCTTCAGTTAAATCCTCAACCACTGTTTTAACATCATAAATTTTAGCCCCACCAGTTTCGGGGTTAAAATTTACTTTTATATTTTGCAGTTTATTACCATAATCTTTACGATAAGCCGCCGCCAAAGAGGCCTCAATAGCTGAAATAACTAAATCATATTCTATTTTTTTCTCATCACAAACTTGTTTTATTGCACTTATTAATTCTGACATAATTCTAAAAATTATTTATTAAATTAAAAGCTAATTGTATTATCAATTAGCTTTATAGTATCATTATAGCAAACTTTTTTAAAAATACAATATCCTACATATCAATTTCATTATAATAACTGTCATGAGGGGTTAAGTAATAAGGACTCCCAGAAGAAATTGCGCTCAAGCGCCTCATAATAAATAGGGTTATTGACCAGGCTAATATTATAATCACTAAACCAATAATAGCATTTTTCATTATCTTTTGAGCGTCTTTAACAGCTTCTTCATTTCCAGCGGCAGTCATCCATTTAAAACCAGCAAAAATAATCAAAACTACCACTATTAAACCAACAATAGTTAAGATGACGTTTATAATTTTAACAATTCGATAACGAACATCTTGAACATTAGAAGCATCCTCTCCGAAGGAAAGACCCACTTCTCCCATTCCAACTTGAGTATCCCAATAACTTTGTTGGGCTAAGACTGGCCTCAAATTAAAAGAAAAAATAAAGCCTAAAGAAAGAAGAAATATTAAAAAAATATTTTTCGCTTTTTTCATAAAATTATGATAAGATTTTAATAATAATATTTTAATATCTTAATTATATATTATTTTTATAAAAAAAACAAATGGAGCTTAAGAAAAAAATAGCCCAAAATACTGTTGTTCAAGTCATTGGAAAAGCCCTATCAACTCTATTGGGAGTCTTGGCTTTGGCTATTATGACCCGGTATCTAGGAACTACCGGATTCGGAGAATATTCAACTATTATTACTTTTGTTTCTTTCTTTGCTATGTCAGCTGACTTAGGATTAACCCTGATTAGTGCTCAGATGATTAGCGACCCACAAGAAAATCAAAATAAAATTTTGAGCAACCTATTTTCTATTAGATTATTTTCGGCTCTAATATTATTAGGATTAGCCCCCGTCTTGGTAATATTCTTTCCTTATAATAATATTATAAAGATTGGAGTTTTAATTGCCACTATTTCCTATATATTCCCAGCTCTAAATCAAATACTAATTGCCCTATTTCAAAAAACTTTAAAAATGAGTCAGGCCATGATTGCTGAAGTTATTAGCAAGGTTTTTTTAGTTATAACCATTTTTCTAGCTATTAAATTCAATTATGGTTTAAATGGAATTTTATGGGCCTCAGTTTTAAGTGCTGGTATCGGATTTTTATTAAATTGGTTAATGGGAAAAAAGGAGGCTAAAATTATTCTAGCCTTTGACTTTGATATCTGGAAAAAAATTTGGAAAAAATCTTGGCCACTGGCTACCACTATTATCTTAAACTTATTATATCAAAAAGGTGACATAATCATTTTATCCTTATTTAAAGGGGTTGATGATGTCGGAATTTATGGTGCTTCATATAGAACTATTGAGGTTATTGGGACTATTCCCTATATGTTTGCTGGAATAATGTTGCCTCTTTTTACCTATAATTGGTTGAGCCAAAAAACTGAATTTTTTAAAAAAATATCACAAAAATCTTTTAACTTTATGATTATCCTAGCAATTCCGCTAGCTATGGGATCTCAATTTGTCTCCAAAGAAATAATAACCTTAATTGCTGGTCCAGATTTTTCCGAGAGTGGATTAGCTTTGCAATTCTTAATTATCTCCACCGCTCTTTTATTTATTAGTTGCATTTTTTCTCATCTAATTATTGCCATTGATAAACAAAAGAAAATTATTGGTCTATATGTTTTTACGGCCATTAGCTCGATAATTTTATATTTAATATTAATTCCAAAACTATCATATTTAGGAGCTTCTTTAGTAACTATTTATAGCAACCTAATAATTCTATTGGGCAGTTATTACTATGTAAAAAAATATACTGGCTTTTCTCCGAAAATAAAAATAATTTTTCAATCCTTGTCAGCCGCTCTAGGAATGTCTATCTTCATGTTCTTGCTGCCCAGAACACTTTATCAAAATAATATTTACTTACTATTGATAATTTGTCTAGCTATGCTAATATACTTCTTCTTGCTATATTTATTAAAAGGCATAAATAAAGATGATATTAAAATGCTTTTACCAAATTTATCAAAAAAATAATTTATAACCATAACTTTTTATGACAAAAAATGAAATACGAATTATAGAAGACAACGAAAATTATTTAATAATAGATAAGCCAGCTGGCTTAATTGTTCATGGTGGAAATTCTATTAAAGAACCAACCTTAACTGATTGGTTGGTAGAAAAATATCCTCAACTAAAAAACGTAGGAGAGGATCCTGTTCGTCCAGCTATTGTTCATCGGCTTGATAAAGAAGCCAGCGGATTAATGATAATACCAAAAAACAATTCGGCCTTTGAATATTATAAAGAACAATTTAAGTCCAGAAAAATGGAGAAAGAATATTTGGCCATGGTTTTTGGGTCCCTAGATAAAGATCAAGATACTATTGATTTTCCAATAAAAAGATCTAGCCAAGGACATAAAATGGCCTGTATACCAAAAACTAATAAAAATATTGATGGACAGGAAGACTTGGACGAGGAAAAAATTTCTAATAGAGCTCTGGGAAACGTTCGAGCCTTAGAAAAATCTCGCCAAGCTATCACCGAATACTCTATTATAAAAAGACTGATCAATTACACTCTAATAAAAGTAAAAATAAAGACTGGAAGAACTCATCAAATTAGAGTTCATTTCTCTGCTTATGGACATCCTTTGGTGGGAGATAAACTTTATGGCAATAAAAAAACAAAAATAAAAAACAATAAAATAAATTTAAATAGAATTTTTTTAATGTCTAGTCGCCTAGGATTTATCGATCAATTAGGAGAAAAAAAAGAATTTTCTATTGATCTTAGCCCTGACTTACAAGAAGCTTTATCGAAATTAAAATAATTTATTTTATTTTGAAAAAAAATTATCTTCAGATTTATCAATAAAAATATAAAATAAAACTAATCTTATTTTTAATCTAAAAATATGAAAAAATTAGTTTTATTTTTTTTTATTTTTTTAATATTTCCCCTAATAGTTTTAGCTCAAGAAAAAAATCAACCAATCTTAATAAACCAAATTATGCTAGAGCAAGGCTCTGGGGCTAAATTTGAGTTTGTTGAGCTTTATAATCCTAATAATTATCAAATTAATTTATCTGGTTTTAGTCTCAAAAAGAAAACAGCTAGCGGCAATGAAAGCAACTTAATATCAGTCAAAAACTTTCAAGGGATTATTTCCGCCAAATCTTATTTTTTAATTTCTAGTCCCGAATTTTGTCAACAAATTGCTTGTGATCTAGAATATTCAACTAGTGCTTCCTTGGCTAAAAATAATACCGTTTTATTATATGACTCAGAAAAAAATATCTCCGATAAATTAGGCTGGGGCCAAAGTCAAGATTTCTATAAAGCCCCAACTAATAACCCAGAAAAAAATCAAATTTTAAAAAGAGTAAAGATTGATATTGACTTGCCAAATAATTCTGTTGATTTTTCTTTGCAAAAAGATTATTCAGAAATAAAAAACTCTCAAGGAAATATTATTAAAATAAATTTACCAAAAGAGTCAGGTGATAAAAAAAATAATTCCAAAAATAATGAAAAAACAATTAGCAAAGTAAATTTGAAAGATATTAAAAATTATAAAAATGGTGATACTATTATTATTAATGGGATTATAACAGTCTTGCCAAATATTTTAGGCTCCCAATATTTTTATATTCATGATCAATATGAAAACGATTCCGCTATTTATGGGCTACAAATATATAATTATAATAAATTATTTCCTAATCTTAAAATAGGTGATAAAATAGAAATAATTGGAGAGCTTTCAATAACTGGAATAGAGCCATTTTTAAACTACAAAATAAAAACCAAAAAAGAAACTGATATAAAAATTTTATCCCCAGATAATTCCATTGCTAAACCACAATTAGAAAAAATTTCTCAACTTCAAAATAATCAACTTGGTCAATTAAAAAAAATAAAAGGTGAAATTACTCAAAATAAAACTAATCAAATCTATCTAGATGACGGAGAACAAGAAATTTTAATAGAAATTAAAAAAAATAGCGAAATATCTAGTAAAACTTTATCAGAAGGAAAAACCTTTACTATAACTGGGCTATTAGGAAATAAAAACAAAGAGCTTAAAATAACGCCTCTAAAACTATTAGACATTGAGGGCGAGACTATAACAGAAACGATTCCGGGAGAAATACTCAATAATAAAAATTGGGAAATAAAACCAGAAAATCAAAGGAAAAGCTTTTTTAAATACCTGTTAATTATTCTATCTTTTTTCGTCTTGTTATTTTTCTTTAAAATTGTTAAAATATAGTAGTTAATAATTAAAAATTAATATTACACAAAAAGTATGGAAAAAGAAAAATTAGAAAAAAATGAAATTATTTTAGAAGAAGATTCTAAAAAAATAGAAAAAAATAATAAAAAAATTGTTTTTATATCAATTTCTGCTGTAGTTTTAGCTTTAATTGGTTTAATGGTCTTTAAATTTGCTCCAATCAATAATAAAAACTTAAAACCAGATGTAGCCAAGGTTAAGGCCGAAGAATTCATTAATAACAATTTAATGTTACCGGGGACTAAGGCCACTATCACCGAAATAGTCGACGAATATGGTTTATATAAAATAATGGTAGATGTTGGCTCGGGAGAAATAATTGAATCATATATCAGCCAAGATGCCTTATTATTCTTTCCTCAAGCCATTGATATGGATGATTATAACTCTGAAGTAGATGCAGTTGAGGCTAGTGAAGTTTCTAGCAAACAAGACCAACTAGACATTGAGTTATTTGTAATGAGTCATTGTCCTTATGGCACTCAGATGGAAAAAGCATTATTGCCAGTAATTGAAACCCTAGGTTCAAATGTTAATTTTGAATTAAAATTTAATACCTACGCTATGCACGACAAGGTTGAGATAGACGAACAATTAACTCAATATTGTATTCAAAAAGAAGAAAAAGCCAAGTTAATTTCTTATCTAAATTGCTTTAACAAAAGCGGGGAATCAGCTACTTGTCTAACAGAAAACAATATTGATAAAAACCAGATTTCTAATTGCGCCAAGGCTCTTGATGACGAATACAAAATTAGTGAGAGCTATGCCGACCAATCAACCTGGTTATCTGGAACTTATCCAATATTTCCAATTTATCAAGATGATAACGAAAAATATGGAGTTCAAGGGTCACCAACTTTAATCATTAATGGAGAAATGGTAACAGCTAATCGTGATTCTCAAAGTCTACTACAATTAGCCTGTTCTGGATTCACAAATCAACCAGCCGAATGCCAAGCTCAACTTTCTACCGTAGCTCCTGGATATGGATTTGGAGAATAAAAAATAAAACAAAACTCAATAAAAAAAATCGTGGTTTAATGACCACGATTTTTTTTATTGAACACTACTAAATTAACATTTACGATTTTTCTGCAAGTGAGAAAAAATACTATAACTAGCTACTGCCCCCTCACTACAAGAAGTGATTACCTGACGAAAAGAAGCAGAATTAGTAGTAATATCTCCTGCCGCCCAAACTCCAGGAATATTGGTTTTTTGTTCTCTGTCAACAATCACATATCCTTTATCTAACTCCAAGGACAATTGATCCAGCAAAACTACATCTGGTTCGGTTCCAATTTCTATAAACAGACCAGCTAAATCTAAATTTGAAATTTTATTTTCATCTTTAGTGTTTTTTAACTCTATTGATTCAAGTCTCTCTTCTCCCTGAAGCTTAGAAACAGCCGAATTATAAACAATTTCAATCTTGGGATTATTCTTAACCTGATCAATCCAAACAACCTCGCCATTAAAACTGTCTCCCCTAGCTATTAAATAAACCTTTTGAGCAACCTCGGCTAAATATAAAGCAGCTGTTAAAGCACTATTACCACCACCAACCACTCCCACTATTTTTTCCTTAAAAAACATAGCGTCACAAGTAGCACAATAGGCCACGCCCTTGCCCAAATATTTAATTTCTTCTTCTAGCCCTAATTTTCGATGTTTTGTTCCAGTAGCAATTAAAATATTTTTAGCAGAAAATGTTTTCTGAGATTGAGTCATCAATTGAAAAATTTCATTATCCTTTTCTATTTTAATAATTTTTTCCATAGACAAAATTTCTCCACCCAAATCTTTGGCATGTTTTTGAAATTTCTCCATTAATTCAAAACCACTAATTTCATTTTCTCCTGGAAAATTACAAACATTATGAGCTTCAGTAATCAAACCACCTGGAATTTCTCCAATTACCAAATGATTTATTTTATAGCGAGAAGCGTAAATTGAAGCAGTAAGTCCCGCTGGACCAGCCCCAATAATAATTAGATCATAAATCATAAAAAATAAAATTAAATATTTCCTCTTAATTTTTCGGCTTTAACAATTCTTTCTACTGAAAGAATATAGGCCGAGGTTCTAAGATCAATTTTTTTATCAAACTCTAAATGCTTATTATAAACATTATTCCAGGCCCTAACCATCTTCTCTTGTAACAAATCAGATAAATATTTTTCATCTAAAATATTACCAGTCCTGTTTTGACTCCACTCAAAATAACTAACCAAAACACCACCAGAATTAGCTAAGATATCTGGCACGACAATAGTCCCTTTTTCAAAAAGGATTTTATCAGCCCGATAATCAACTGGACCATTAGCTATTTCAATAATATATTTAGCTTTAATTTTATCAGCATTTTTTTCGGTAATTTGATTTTCTAAAGCACTTAGAATTAAAATATCAACCTCTGATTCTAATAGCTCATCATTAGAAATAGCCTTATTTTCAGAGAAAGTTGAAACAATTCCATATTCTTCCTTAAACTTAACTAATTCGGTAATATTAATTCCATCATTATTGGAAGTGCCTCCTTGACTATCGTTAACGGCTGTAATTTTAAAATCATCAGCAAATAACATTTTAGCTACATTTAAACCGGCATTACCAAATCCTTGGATAGCAATAGATAAATCTTTTTTATTTAAATCTAACGTTTTTACCAATTCAGATATAACAATATAAGCTCCTTTGGCAGTAGAATCACTTCTTAAGGCCATCCCGCCCAATTCTACCGGCTTGCCAGTTATCATAGCTGGCTGATGCTGACCAATATTTTTTTCGTATTGATCCAACATCCAGGACATAGTTTGAGGATTGGTATAAACATCAGGAGCAGGAATGTCCTTATCTTGACCCAAAACTTTATAGAAGGCATCAATATAAGCCCTGCTAACTTTTTCTAAAAAAACATTATCATATTCTTTAGGATTTATCTTAACTCCTCCCTTAGCTCCACCATAAGGTAGCTCTAATAATGAATTTTTTAAACTCATCCAGAAAGATAAAGAACGAACCTCATCTTCGCTAACCTCAGGATGAAATCTAATTCCGCCCTTACCAGGACCCAAAGCTCGATTAGAAATAATTCTCCAAGCTGGAAACTTTTTTCCATCAACTTCTATTTCTGAGTGAGAAATTTGTTTAGGGGTTAATAAATATTCAACCTCTTGCTCATTTAAATTAATAAGACTCTTTAAATCATTAAAACGCTTGATGATATTATCAAAAACTGACATATTTTTTATATTTATTTTTATTAAATCTTTTCACCAATCTCTTGTTCTAAAACCTCTTTGGATCTCATGCCAATAAACTCTCCAATAATTTGACCGCCTTTAAATAATTTCATATTAGGAATGCTTTGAATTTGGTATTGAGCGGCCAAATCTTGATTTTGAGCATCTTCAGTATTAACCTTTACTACCTTTATTTTCCCTTCCATAGAAGAAGCTAATTCATCTAATATTGGGGACATCATTTTACAAGGCATACACCAAGGAGCCCAAAAATCTACCAAAACTGGCAAGGTTGATTCTAAGACCTCTTTAGCAAAATTATCTTTGGTAACATCTAAGGCTTTGCTCATACTTTTTTTAATTTATTAAAAATATTTTAATAATAATTTTTAATAAATTTATTAAATTAATAATATTTATTTTTTTAAAATCTCTGAAACAATTTTTTTAATTTTTTCTTTATTATTAGGACATTGTTTAGCAAAACAAACATCAAATTCTTCTTTTAAAATTTTATCCATTAAAGAGGACAAACTTGATTTAATAGCCTTTAGCTGAATAACCGAGTCAAAACAGCTAGTGTCTTTATTGGATAACATCTTTTTAACTCCCTCCAATTGTCCAATTATTATATTTATTCTTTGTTCAGTATTTCTCATATTTTTTTATTTGATAATATAATTTTATTATCTTTTTTAATAATAGCATATACCCCTATGGGGTGTCAAGGGATAATAAAAACGAGCGAAAAATCACTCGTTTTTAATATTTACATGTTATTAAGAGAAAAAGAGATCTCAAAATTAGCTTTGCTAATTTTGAGCAAGGATTACTTATTTTATTCAGTTCTCAAGCAACGAGCCGAAAAACCACAAGCCTGAACGTCATAGTCACGATAGACTCCGGAAAGGCCTGATCCCAAGATACGGCCCCAAAAATTACCAAGAACGCTCTCCGATGATGACCAGAAGAAAGTGACATCATCAAGCTGATAGAAGAAATCACCATCGTCGTCACGGTAACCGGCTGGCAAAGCCGTAAAACCAAATCTATTATCACCATCCCAAGATATTGGATCAGTTGAAGAAGCTTTTAAATATGTTCCAGCCGGAAGACACCCGGTATCGGGATTGCAAGCTGAGTCACCTATTACATATCTAGTTAATTCAGTCCATTCATCATCAGTTGGTACATGCCAACCAGCTGGACAAAGAACTTCTTGGTCAACTGCATACCAATTATATAATACTCCATAGGCAGAATAATTGCTTTCTAATTTAGCAGTAGCTACATCACTTCCATCATAACCATAAACTCCATAACCAGGCAATTTTGCTGTACTTGAAGCGACATAATCAGAATTATTATGAACCATTGGTAAATAGGCTAGGTTTTTTTGAAACCAACATTGATCTCCGATAGCTACAGTATTATAGACATTATTATCTCTGTCATCAGTGATAGGGTTGCCACAGGACCAGGCCGGAGTTGAAGGAGTGCTTGGAGTAGAAGAGATTCCTGATGATGAAGCT
>CAZSNN010000016.1:0-15796 GCA_964608425.1 uncultured Gammaproteobacteria bacterium
TCATTTTTGACCCATATAGAAAGGAAGGTGTTTTATGGCAGATTTAAAAAGAAAAAAAGGCGAGAGTTTTGAATCATTTTTAAGACGTTTCAAGAATAGTCTAAAAAACAATAAAAGATTAGAATCTTTTAAGAAAAAAAGAACTTACGCTAAAGATAAAACTAAAATTCAGTTAAAAAATTCAGCTTTGGCTAAAATGGAATTAGGCAAAAAGTTTGAATACATGAGAAAAACTGGAAAATTAAAAGAGGGAAGATAATTTTTTCATTTTTTACATATAAAAAAAGAAGAGCTCAAAAAAGCCCTTCTTTTTTATATGTAATAATTATTTGTGGAACATTTTTTTTATCTTGTCCATTGTTTTGTTTTGTGAATATTGTTTTATTCTTTCTTTGGCATGTTTGGTTTTAGCGAAACTAAGCCATTGGCTATTAGGTCCTTTACGATTTTTATCTATTATTATTTCCACCAAGTCCCCATTTTTTAATTCTGCATCTAGCCCAGCAATTTTTTCATTAATTAAAGCTTGAGTAGCTTTGTTTCCGATATCAGTATGAATAGCGTAGGCGAAATCTATTGGAGTAGATCTTTCTGGTAATTCAATAACATCTCCCTTGGGAGAAAAAACAAAGATTCTGTTTTGAAAAATATTAGAAGTTATTTCTTGAATGAATTGTTCTGTTTCCTTGTTTTCTCTTTGTATCTCTAATATTTCTTTTATCCATCCCGGTTTTTCTGGTTGATCAATTTCTCCTTTATAATTCCAGTGAACTTGCAACCCATAAAGGGACTCCTCGTGCATTTCCTCAGTTTTTATTTGAAATTCAGTGGCTTTGTTGTCCATTCCAATAATAGTGGTGTGCAAACTTCGATAGCCATTAGGCTTCGGTACGGCAATATAATCTTTAAAACGATATGGAATTGGCTTCCAAATAGTATGAATTATTCCCAGAACTTTATAGCAATCTTCAATATTTTTAACTATTACCCTTAAGGCAAACACATCATATATTTCATCAAATTTTCTATCTTTTCTTTGCATTTTCATCCAAATACTATATAGATGCTTGAATCTAGCATTTATTTCATAACTGATATTTGTTTTTTTTAGTTCTTCCTCTAAAATATTTTTAGTCTTTTGAAAAAATTGATTTCTTTCTGATTTTTTTTCTATTTCATATTTATATTCCAATTGTTTATATTCTTTGGGATACAAATATTTAAAACAAATATCTTCCATTTGCCATTTAATTCGCCAAATACCCAAAAGACCAGCTATGGGAGCATATATTTCTAAAGTTTCTTGAGCAATTCTTTGTTGTTTATTTTCTGGTAGAGAGTCCAGGGTTCTAAGATTATGTAAACGATCACAAAACTTTATATACATAATACGGATATCGCCAACCATGGCAATAAACATTTTTCGAAGATTTTCTCGATATCTTTCAATTCCACGATATTTGATTTTTCCTAATTTAGTTATACCTTCTACTAAATTAGCTACATCGTCACCAAAATTATTTTTTACATCTTCGATAGTATATTCGGTGTCTTCGGGAACGTCATGGAGTATTCCTGCAACAATGGTACTTAAGTCTGCTCTAATTTGTATTAAATTAAGAGCAGTATGAAGAGGGTGCTCAATATATGGCTCACCGCTTTTACGTGTTTGTCCGCGATGAGCTTTTTCGGCAAATTTATAGGCCCTCATTATGATTTCAGTGTCTATTTCGGGGCTTATTTCTTGAACTTTTTTAATAACTCTTTCTATGGTCATATATTTATTTATTTTAGATTGTGTGTTATAATGATAATATAAAAATCATAAATTAGCAATTTATAAATAATATAATCTTTATGTTTAAAAATAAAAAAATATTTTTATTATTTTCTTTTATTCTATTAGCTGGAATGCTTTTTTTAGTAAAAAACACTTTGGCTAGTGATGCCTTGGGGATCCAAGAGGTTGACAGCACTATCGTATTGAAGGCAACTGATCCTCGCACTATTATTGTTAGGATAGTGAATATTTTTTTGGGTCTTTTAGGTATTATAGCTGTTAGTTTAATTATCTATGGTGGAATTTTATGGATGACCTCCGAAGGGAACGAAGAAAGAATTTCTAAGGCTAAGAGTGTTTTAAAAAATGCTGCCATTGGTTTAGTTATAGTATTGGCTGCTTGGGGAATTGTTACTTTTATTTTTAGAGCCCTTTTTCCTGATGGAACCGGTAGTGATAATATTCCGACTGATCGAGGATCTTATGTTCAATTAGGTTTGGGAGCTATTGGTAATTGTTCTATTGAGAGTGTTTATCCAGAGCCCGAACAAAAATCTGTTCCCAGAAATACCATGATTATGGTTAATTTTAAAGAGACAATAAGCTCAACCACTTTTAATTCTTCTAATGTTACTATCTGCCAAGAATCTAATTTTGATTTTGCTAGTCGTTCTTGCTCGTCTGCTACCGAATTTACTTTTGACACCAGCGATAATAAAGGATTTGTGATCTCTCCTGCTAGTTATTTGGGGAATGAAAATGGTCCTTCTGATTATATTGTCTATTTGTCCTCAGGTATTTTAAAGGAAGATGAATCAGCTAGTATCTTTTCAACTTGTTCAGGTGATTATTTCTTGTGGGGATTTGAGGTTAGTAATTTTTTAGATTTAACCCCACCAAAAGTTGAGAGTATTTTCCCTCAACCGGATAATGGTCAAGATCAGGTTTCGGTTTCTTCGGTGTTATCTTTTGCCACTGCTCAGCTTGGAGTTGTTAATCAACCGACAACCTATCAGCCGGCTGAAATTATTTCTTCAGTTAATGGAGTTGGAACCGTGGCCACTACAACTATAAATATTGGTAATAATTATAATGGAGACCATACTAATTTTAGCGTAGTGATAGATTCCACCGCCACCAAGGCCCAGCTTTTGAGTGGATCAACTTCTTTAGGGGCTTTTGATGTTATAAATAATGAAGTTAATTTTCCAACTTATTTTAATGTTAAGTTTAATTCTAATATTTCTGCTGGCAATTCTTGGAATATTGAAGTAAAAAAGAGAGTTTTGGCTGACACTATTACTGTTGGAAATTATGTTTATACTTTTGTAGATGGAGATACTAATGGTTATAATATTAAATCAAGTTCTAACTCTACAGCCGTAGCTCAGCAAATTGCCATAGCTTTAAATTCCCATCCCAATATTGATGTTTCTAATAACGGAGCTATTGTTTCTTTAATAGCCAAGGTCGGTGGGACTAGTGGTAATAGTATTGTTATATTATCTTCTAATGAAGCAAGTATCTCTTATACTTCATTTTCTGGAGGAGCTGATCAGGTTGAAAATATCAATATCAATGGGAAAAAGGACAAGCCTATGAATAGTGTTATCCAGATTAATTTTAATGAAGCCATTAACCCTTTAATGGTTTCCGGAGAGAGCTATGATGTTTTCGAAAAAATCAGAATTGTAAACAACAATAATATTGCTAAAAGCAATGGAGAGTTTTGTGCGGTTGAGAATGATTGCAAGTCCTTTAAATGTAACGAGGGTGTTTGTGTAGGGGATTATTTATCGGGAAAATTTTCTATTTCATCTAATTTTAAAAGTGTCGAATTTAAGTCTAATAATAAATGTGGAGTTAACGGTTGCGGTGAAGATATTTTTTGTTTACCTCCTCTAGCTAATATTAAAATTGAATTAATGGCTGCTGAATTATTCGATTGTCAGGGTGATTCCGATAATTGTTCTAATAAAGCTCCTTTTTCAGAGTGCTCAAGTGATGATATTTGTATTAACACTCAAAGCAAGAGATATCCTTTATCTAATATGACCTTGATGAATGGTATTATGGACGCCGCTGGCAATTCTTTGGACGGAAATTCTGATAATTATTCTTATGGGCCAGCTAGCTATTATGATAAAAACTTAGTTCACGATCCTTCAACAGGAGATAATTTTAGATGGTCTTTTTGGACAAGCAATAAAATTGAGACAGCTCCTCCAGTAATTGAGTCAATTACTCCTAGTATTAATGCTTCTTCGGTTGATATTTACTCTCCAATTATTATTAATTTTAATAAATTAATGATGAATTCTACTTTAAAAACAGGAGAAACTTTGATCGGAGATAATATTCATCGTTTAATTAATTTAATTAGTGGACAATTAGTTGGCTATTGGATTTCTTCTGAAAATAAGGATGTTTCCCCGGTTGATGGAGAGCCTGATAAAACTACGGCCTATATTAACCATGCTAAATTTTTTGAATTAGCTGACTATACTGCCCAGGCTGGTTCCGGAGTCCGAGATATTTATCAGAATTGTTTTAAACCTAGTGCTGGTCCAGGAGAAGGAGTTAATACCTTATGTGCGCCAACTGCTCTCCAGCCTTTTTGTTGTAATGGAGTTCCTAAATCTTCTTGTGACGAGGAATAATTTATTTATTATTTAAAAAATATTTTATTTAGAGTCATTAAGAATATTTTATTATATTATTAAATTTATTTATTATTAAATTAATATAATTATATATTTTTGAAAGAAAAAATATAATTATTAAAATTTTTATGGCAAAAGATAAAAAAACTAAAGAAGTAAAAATCGAGTCTAAAGATTCTAAAAATGGAAAATCAGAGGCTGCGATGTTAGCTATGCAACAAATTAAGACTAAATTTGGTGATGGCGCTATTATGAAGTTTGGTGAAACTAGAAAAGTTAATGTTGATGCTATTCCAACTGGATGTCTTTCCTTGGATATAGCCTTTGGCATTGGAGGTGTTCCCCGAGGCAGAATTATTGAAATTTTTGGTCCAGAATCTTCTGGTAAAACCACTTTAGCCCAACATATTGTAGCCGAGGTTCAAAAATTAGGTGGAATTGCTGCTTTCGTAGATGCGGAGCATGCTTTGGACCCTGATTATGCTGAGAAAATTGGTATTAATGTAAAAGAAATGTTGATTTCCCAGCCAGACACCGGAGAACAAGCTTTGGAAATTGTGGAAACTTTAGTTAGATCAAACGCAGTTGATGTTATCGTAGTTGATAGTGTAGCCGCCTTAGTTCCTCAGAAAGAAATTGAAGGAGACATGGGAGATCAACACATGGGTCTTCAGGCTCGTTTAATGAGCCAAGCTCTTAGAAAATTGACCGGAGTTGTGGCTAAAACAAAAACAGTAGTTATCTTTATTAATCAGATTAGAAATAAGATTGGAGTATTTTTTGGAAGCCCTGAAACAACTAGTGGTGGAAATGCTTTAAAATTTTATTCTTCAGTCCGGGTTGAAGTTAGAAGAAGTGCTCAAATTAAACAAGGAGAAAAAATTATTGGCAATAGAGTTAAGGCTAAAATAGTTAAAAATAAAGTAGCCGCTCCTTTTAAATCTGCCGAGTTTGACATTATGTATAATGAAGGCATTTCTTTGGCTGGCGATTTAATTGACTTGGGGGTTGAATACGATGTTATTAAAAAATCTGGAAATTCATATTCTTTTGGAAGCACTAAGTTGGGTGTTGGTCGAGAAGCAGCTAAAACTGCTCTAAAATCTCAAGAAAAATTAATGAAAGAGATTAGAGTCAAAATATTAGAAGAATACAATAAATCAGATAAAAAATAATTATGCTATACGTCCTATCTTTAGGTGGTTCCATTGTTTCTTTGCCAGAAGGCTTAAATATTAATTTTTTAAAAAAATTTAAAAAATTAATTGAAGATAGAATTTCCCAAGGAGATAGTTTTATTATTGTGGTTGGTGGCGGTAGCACGGCTAGGGAATATATCAAAGGGGCAATTAAAATAAAAAACGATATTAGTGATAGGGAGAGGGATTATTTAGGTATTTACTCTACCTTTCTGAATGCTCGTTTGGTAAAATCAATTTTTGGAGATTTGGCCCAAGAAGATTTGTTATCGAATCCTAATATTAAAATAAAGCTTAAAAAACCATTAGCTTTTTCTGGGGGATATCTTCCTGGCAATTCTTCTGATTTTGTAGCTGTTTCTTTAGCTAAGACTTATCAGGCTGATATCGTTGTTAATCTTTCCAATATTGATTATGTTTATGACAAGGACCCTAATAAATTTCCTGGAGCCAAAAAGATTGAAAAGATAAATTGGCAAGATTTTTTAGAAATAATTGGCGATAAGTGGTCTCCGGGGATGAATGCTCCTTTTGATCCTATTGCCTCTAAGTTTTGTCAAAAACACAATAAGAAAGTAATTGTTTTAAATGGCCAAAAAATTAAAAATTTAGAAAATTATTTTTTAAATAATCGATTTCAGGGAACTGAAATTTATTAGGTTTTAATATGGAAAATATGAATAAAATAGAAACTATAGAAAAAATAAATAATCGTGTCAAAAGGGGGCCAGGTGATTTTTTAAAGGGATTGATTACCTTCTTGAAGGAGTATTCAGTTTTGGGCCTGGCCATTGGTTTAATCATTGGACAAGCCTCTAAGGATTTGGTAGACTCAATTGTCAGTGGTTTGTTTATGCCCCTAATTAAACTAATTATATCAAATGATAATTTTGATAATTTTAGTTTTGTTATCAAGGAATCCACTTTTGAGCTAGGAAGAGCTATTAGCTCTTTTTTGACCTTTTTAATTGTAATGACATTATTGTATTTTATTGTTAAAAAAATTATTAAGAATGATAAATTGTTACAAAAAAAATAATAGAATAATTTTGGGATTGGATCCGGGGATAGCTGATACTGGCTTTGGAGTTATCTCGATTGAAAACGATAAAACTAAATGTTTAGATTTTGGTTCTATAAAAACCTCTTCTCGAGATGATTTTTTAGATAGATTAGAAAAATTGGATAACGAGTTGCAGGAGCTTATCGACAAGTATAAGCCAGAAGTTGTTTGTATTGAAAAATTATTTTTCAATAATAATACCAAGACCGCCTTAATAGTTGGACAGGCTCGTGGGGTTATTATGTTAAAAATTAAAAAAAATAAAATTAAGTTGGTAGAATTAACTCCTTTGCAAATTAAACAGGGAATTAGTTGTTTTGGTCGCGCTGATAAAAATCAAGTAAAAAAAATGGTAAAATTAGTGTTAAATTTAAAAGAAGCCCCTAAATCGGACGATGCGGCTGATGCTTTGGCGGCAGCTATTTGTGCTTCTAGCTTAAGATTTTAAATTATAATTATGAATAAGATGAAAATTTTTCATATTGTGGCTGAGATTTCTCCTTTTTCTAAAACTGGAGGACTGGGTGATGTTGCCAGAAGTTTACCAAAGGCCTTGTTTCGCTTGGGTCACCAAGTTTCCGTAATTACTCCTCTTTATGGAAGAATTATTGATAAAAAAAAGCACAATCTGAAATTGATTTTTAAGGATGTTAATGTAATTATTGATTCGGAAAATTCTGTTAAAGTTAATTTTTGGCAGGGACAATTAATTAATGGTTTGCCGGTTTATTTTGTGGAGAATCGAGAACATTTTTCTAAATTTAAAAAAATTTATGTATCCAATAAAGACAATATTAGATATTTAATTTTTAATGTTTCAGCCTTAAAATTATTAAGCTTATTAAGTGAATCACCCGATATTATTCATTGCCATGATTGGCACACTGGCTTGATTCCTTATTTTATAAAAAACAAATATCGTTATACCAAAAATTTAATCAATTCTAAAACAATTTTTACTATTCATAATCTAGCCTTTCAGATGAGTAAATCTTGGTATAATGTTCCCTTAGAAAAAAAGGATTATGGTCGAAAAAAACTTCCTGTAATTAATGATCCTGATATTTTGAACATTAATTTTGCTAAGAGGGCTATTCTGTGGGCTGATATTATTAATACGGTTAGTGAAAAATATCGAGAAGAAATTATGACTAAAAAATTTGGTCAAGATTTAAATCGTATTTTAAAAAACAGAGAGGATCGTTTATTCGGTATTATTAATGGCATTGATTATAATTCTTATAACCCTAAAAAAGACAAGGCTTTATTTAAAAAATATAGCTTCGAAGACTTTTATTTAAAAGGTAATAATAAAAAATATTTACAAAAAAAATTAGGCTTTACTGTTAATGAAGATATTCCTTTCTTTTGTTCTACTTCTCGTATTGCTCATCAAAAAGGCTTTGATATTATTTTGGCGATCTTGCCTTATTTACTCAGATTGGATATCCAAATTATTTTCATGGGAGACGGAGACGCTGAATATATAAAAAAAATAAAAAAACTTGAAAAAAAATATCCTAAAAAAATTGCTTGGTGGCCCTTTTTTAAGAATCAGGAGAAAGAAACCTTGCTTTATGCGGCTTCCGATTTTTTTATTCTTCCATCTTATTATGAACCCTGTGGTATTAATCAAATGATTGCTATGCGCTATGGAGCCATACCAATTGTTCGTGATATTGGAGGTTTGTATGATACTGTTTCAAATTTTAGCCCCATTACTAATAAGGGGACTGGTTTTGTTTTTAAACAAGAAGATGAATTTGCTTTCTTTTGGGCAATTGTTAGGGCCCTAGAGAACCATAAATATAAAAAAGTTTGGAATAATTTAGTTATTCGAGCCATGCATAAGTCAAGTAGTTGGGAAATTCCAGCCCAAAAATACGTAGAGTTATACAAGAAGGCTTTTAAATTAAATTAGATAATAGTATGTTGTGGATTAATTTTTTACATTTATATCAACCAGCTAATTCCGATGCTTATAAAATAGAAGAAGCTAATGATTTAAGTTATAAGAGGGTGGTTGAGGCTTTACTAAAGAATAAAAATATTAAATTTACTTTTAATATCTCTGGGTGTTTAGTTGAGAGATTGGTAGAGCTAAAGCAATTTGATTTAATAAAAAAATTAAATATTTTATTAGAAAGGAGGCAAATAGAGCTTGTTGGTTCAGCTGCTTATCATGCCTTGCTCCCACTAATAGATGAAAAAGAAATAATTTGGCAAATAATCGAGCAAGAAAGAATAATAAAAAAATATTTTCCCAAGGCTAAATTGAGAGGTTTCTTTTTGCCCGAAATGGCCTATAGTTCTGAAGTGGCCAAAATTATTAAAAAAAATGGTTATGAATGGTTGATTGTAGATGAAATTTCTTATTCCGGAAAAGAAAACATAGATTTTAATGAGGTATATATTGATAAAAAAAGTGAATTAAAGATAGTCTTTCGTTCTAGAAAATTTTCTAATTCCTATGTGCCAGAAAAAATTATAGAGTTATCAGCTAAAGAAGGTAATAAAAACAAAGTTATTATTACCGCCACTGACGGAGAATTATATGGACTTAGGCATAATGATCATAAAAAAATATTTGAAAAATCTTTAAAAATAGGAGGCTTTAAAACTATGTTGATTTCTGATTATGTTAAAAAAAATCGCGATAATAAAAAAGTATCTTTAAGAGATAGTAATTGGGAATCAACTGAAAAATATTTAAAAGACAAAAAGCCCTTCCATCTTTGGTATAATAATAGCAACAAAATACAATTAAAGTTGTGGGATTTTGTTTCTTTGACTACTAAATTAATTAATAAATATAAAAAAGATCAAAATCATCATTGGGCTCGTTGGCATTTTGTTAGGGGTTTGGCTAGTTGTACTTTTTGGTGGGCCAGTGCTTACGACTTTAAACATAATTTTGGTCCTCGAGCTTGGAGTCCCGATGAGATCGAGAGAGGAATAGACGAATTTATTAGAGCAATTCGTTCTTTAGAAGATTCTACTAGTCATTTAGAAAAAAATACGGCTGAAAATTTTCTTATTTCAATAAAAAAAATGGTTTGGATTAAACATTGGACTCGCCATAAAAAATAAATATGAACAAAATAAATAAACTCCTGGATAATAAATATGTTTTAAATCTTTTTAAGAAAAAAGTATTACCCTTATATCCCGATTTTAAAAAAATTGAAAAAATAAATATAATTTATCATAAAAATTATATTTGGCCGACAACTTATCATGTGGTTTTAGAATTTGAAACCTTTTTTTCTTTTCGGCCAGATAATGCTAAGAAAAATAAAATTAAGGTTTTGTCTTTTTTTTGTACGGCCCATTCTAATGAGCCTAGAAAAAATGTTTATGACACTTTAAATTATTTATGGAATCAGGGTTTTTCTCGAGGTTATTTATCAATTCCTAAACCTTTGTTTTATTCTAAGTATTTTAACGCTTCTTTTTACCGAGGGGTTAACGGTGATAGCCTATTAGAGTTTATTAAGAAAAACGACAAGAAAGAAATTGAAAAAATAGTTAAAAAAACAGCAGAGTGGTTAGTTAAATTGCATCATGTTCCTATTTCTGAGGAATTAAATTTTAATAAGAAAAACAATAAAATAAAAACAGTTTTGCCTGGTCATCATAGTGTTTTGAAAAATTTTAAAGAAAAATACGATGGCAAATATTTTTCTGACTTAAAGAAGATTTATGATTATCTAATTGAATTAGAAGGCGATTTTTTTAATTTGACTCATAAAAGATGGTTAATTCATGGAGATGTTCATTCGGAAAATGTTATAAAAATGGGTAGAAAAAAGATAGCCATGATTGATTTTGCTGATATCTGTGCCTCTGATTTTGCTAGAGATTTAGGAACATTTGTTCAGCAATTAGAATACAAGTTAGGTAATTATGAATATAAAAAAAGTTTTATTAAAAAGATTGAAACTGTGTTTTTAGAAACTTATTGTAAAAAAGCTAGGATAAAATATAATGTTAGATTAAAAGAAAGGATCAAGCTATATTATTGTTGGACAGCTTTTAGAACAGCTCTTTTTTGGTTACTTAAACATAACCCTAAACCAGATCGAGCTGAGCCTTTATTACTAGACATAAAAAAGAAATTAAAAATAAATTAATATGTTAATTGATTTACAACTTCATTCTATTTTTTCGGATGGATACTTAACCCCCAGTGAGTTAGTTAAATTTGCTAAAGAGAGACAGGTCAAGGTTATTGCTTTGACTGATCATAATACTACCGCTGGTCTTAAAGAATTTAGAGAAGAAGCTAAAAAGAAAAAAATAAAAACTATTACTGGTTTAGAATTGTATGCTAAATACAAAAATAAGAAAATGAATCTTCTTTGGTATAATTTTGATGAAAATAATTTAAAATTACAAAAATTATTGGAAGATACTAGACGTCGCCGTCTCTTTTCTGTTAGAAAGATGCTAACAAAGTTAAAAAAGGTTGGCTATAAAATAGATATAGATGAAATTTTGTCTAGTTTTGATAATTATATTCCAGTTAATCGTTTAGGAGATAAAGTTATTGAAAATAAATTTAATTATAATTTAATTGTTAAAAAAGTTAAGAGAAAAATACCTAAAAAAACTAGGCTAATTTTACCTTTGAGAGAGGAGGATGTTTTGCGAGAATTGTTTTTTAATAAACAGATTGGAGTTTTAAGTGAGTCCTATATTAATGCAGAAAGATTAATAAAAATAAAAAAAGAGATTGGCGGACAAATTGTTTTTTGCCATCCCGGAAGATATAATAAATATGCCAAGAATATGACTGAAAGATTAAAAGTGGCAGGAATAATTGATGGGATTGAGGTTCTGTCCCCCCATCACTCAATTGGATCTATTATGTATTCTCAATTTTTATCCGAAAAATTAGATTTAATAGCTACGGGTGGCTCTGATTTTCATCGTTTTGAAGAAAGTGGTTTTTTAATAAATGATGCCTGGGATTGGTTTAAAATCGATACTAAATATTTGAGACGGGTTGATGAAATTATAAATTATAAGAAGGATTTTAAAAAAAGTAAAAAAGTTGTATAATAGTTTTATATATGGCTAGAAATAAAAATAACAAAAAACAAGAAGAATTAGAAGAATCGGATAAAGATATTAAATCTGAAAATAAAATAAAAATTAGTATTATTTCGATATTAATTTTTGTTTTTGGTTTAATTAGTTTATTATCTCTTTTTTCTTTATCAGGTAGTTTTGGTAATTTTTTAGACAAGGTATTATCCTGGGGTTTTGGTTGGGGAAAATGGTTTTTTCCTATTTTATTAATAGTCTTAAGCATAGCTCTGTATAAAGGCAAAAAATTCTTTTCCAAAAAAGTTAATTATATTGGACTAAGCTTAGTTTTTATTTTTGCTGTGTCATTGCTGCATTTTTTCTTTAAAACTACGGCCATTGCTAAAGTTAAAGCCTTCGAGGGAATCGGAGGCGGATATCTAGGTTTTTATTTGTCTCTGTTTTTTAAGAATATTTTTGGTTTTTGGGGAGGTTTAATAATTATCCTAGCAATTCTGGCGATAGCCATTATTCTATTGTTTAATATTACCTTGTCTCACTTAGTTGGTTCTAAGAGCTTTATTCATAGGTTTTTTAATTATTTTTCTAATCACTCAGAAGAAGATAACAATAATTTATCAGAAGAGAGCGAGGAAGAGGAAGAAGATGGGCAGCTTGAAATTGAAGAAGAAATTGAAAATGAAGATGAAGATGAAGATATTTTATTTACCAAAAAAGAAATTAGGGGAAAAGATGACCCTAAAAACCAGCTTGATTCTAATGATTCTAATTCTTTTAAAGAAGAAAAAAAAGATCAAAAAATGAATTGGAAAACTAAAAAAATAAAAATAGATTTACCGTTGGAGTTGCTTAGCGGAAAAATAAATAAAGCTACTAGTGGCGATATTAATAATAATATTTTAATCATTCAAAGGACTCTGGAAAATTTTGGAATTTCTGTCGAGATGGGTGAGGTGAATGTTGGACCAACTGTTACTCAATACACTTTTAAACCTTCTGAGGGCATCAAGGTTTCTCGTATTACTGCTTTGAGCAATGACTTATCCCTGGCTTTGGCGGCCCATCCTATTAGAATTGAAGCTCCTATCCCAGGAAAGGCTTTAGTGGGGATTGAAGTTCCCAATAGAACTAAGGCCATTGTTGGATTACGTGAAATTTTAGAAGATAAAGATTTTAAAAATAGATCAAGTAATTTAATAGCTGCTTTGGGTAAAGATGTCTCCGGAAAAAACATTATTTATGATATTGCTAAGATGCCTCATCTATTAGTGGCGGGAGCTACTAATTCAGGAAAATCAGTTTGTTTAAATACTATTATTATTAGTCTATTATATCAAAATAATCCTGATGATTTAAGATTTATTATGGTTGATCCTAAAAGGGTAGAACTCCCAGCCTATAATGGAATACCGCATCTTTTGACTCCGGTTATTACTGAGGTTAGTAAAACCATTAATGCTCTAAGATGGTGTTTAAATGAAATGGATCGTCGTTATGAAATATTAAATCAGGCTGGCAAAAAAAATATTCAAACCTATAATCAATCCAGCAAAGAGAAGATGCCTTATATCATCTTTGTGATTGATGAGTTAGCTGATCTAATGGTGACCGCCGCTAAAGATATTGAGGGTAGTGTTATTAGGCTTACTCAGATGTCTAGGGCTGTTGGAATTCATTTGATATTAGCCACTCAAAGACCTAGTGTTGATGTTATTACTGGATTAATCAAGGCTAATACTCCAGCTAGAATTGCCTTCTCGGTAGCCTCGGCTATAGATTCTAAAACAATTTTAGATTCTTCGGGTGCCGAAAAATTATTAGGAAAAGGAGATATGCTTTTTTCAACTGCTGAGCTTTCCAAACCAAAAAGGATTCAAGGGGCTTATGTGGATGATAGTGAAATTTTATCTATTACCAATTATATTAAAGAAAAATATGGTTCAGCCGATTATTTAGAAGGTATAGTTGAGAGACAAAAGGTTAGTGGAATTGGCGGAGTTGGGCTAGATGGTTCTATGGGGGATGAAGATGAATTATTAGAAGAGGCTAAAGAAATAATTGTTGCAGCTGGAAAGGCCTCTACTTCGCTTTTGCAAAGAAGACTTAGAATTGGTTATTCTCGGGCAGCCAGTATTTTAGATATGTTAGAAGAGACGGGAATAGTTGGTCCTTCTAATGGATCCAAGCCTAGAGAAATATTAATTTCCAAGGAACAATACGAAAATCAATTAAATAATTCTATGGCAGGGATTCCAATTCACGATAAAAAAGAGGCTAAGGCTCCGGATAATTATCTTTATCAAGAAGATGAAAGTCCTTTGGTTTTGGAAACTGAAGATGAGGAAGAGGATTTGGGAGCTGAGGGAAACAATCTTGAAGAAAATAATGATAATAGTTCACTTGAAAATGAGGAAGCAGATCTAGATGACGATTTTGGAAAATATTCTTCTAAATAATAATATATGAAAGTTTTTTTATCTTATATAAAAAAAATAATTCCTAAAAAAATATTCAAAAGTATTCAACCGGCTTATCATTATTTTTTGAGTTGGTTGGCTAATTTAATTTACGGAAATCCTAGTTCTAAATTGGTGGTAATTGGAATAACTGGAACTTCTGGAAAAACTAGCTCGGTTTATTTAATGGCCAAATCCTTAAATGAGGCTGGCTATAAAACAGGTTATACCTCTACAGCCATGTTTAGCGATGGAGAAAATGAATGGCTTAATGATAAAAAGATGACTATGGTAGGCCCCTTTTTTACCCAAAGAACTATCAGAAAAATGGTAAAAAATGGTTGTTATTATGCTATTATTGAGACAACTTCAGAGGGGATCAGGCAATTTCGCCATCGATTTATAAATTATGATGTCTTGGTTTTTACAGGGCTTTATCCAGAGCATATTGAATCTCATGGAAGTTTTGAAAATTATAAAAAAGCTAAAGGGGAATTATTTTCTCATCTAAAAAAATGTCAACCAAAATATTTAAATAATGATAATAGGGTCGTTAAAGCTAAAAATAATTTATCAAAGATTGATTTAAATAGAATTAAAAAAACTTTTATTATTAATGGGGACGATGAGCATTCTTTTTATTTTTCTTCCTTTTGGGCGGAAAATAAATTTTATTATTTTTCTGGTGTTAGAGATGTTTCTGAAAATTCCGCTGTTTTTTTTGATGATATAAAAATAAGTTTATCGGGAACTTCTTTCTTTTTTAGTTATAATGAAAAAAATATTGATTCAGGTGATAATAATTTAATAACTAGAGAGGTGAATTTAAGGCCTTGGGGAGAGTTTAATGTTTATAATTCTATGCCAACCTTATCATTGCCTTTTGTTTTGGATTTTATCAACTTAAATAAAATAATTAATAGTTTAGAAAAAATAAAAAGTATTCCTGGCAGGATGGAAGTGGTTGATGTTGGGCAGAATTTTTTAGCAATAGTTGATTATGCTTACGAGCCAGTGGCTATGAAAAAGATGTATGATTTGATTTATTTTTTAAAGAATGAATTAGCGGAAAATGGTTATGCTGGAAAAATTATTCATATTTTAGGGTCGGCTGGTGGTGGCAGGGATAAAGATCGCCGAGAAATAATGGGACGATTGGCCGGAGAGAGAGCTGATTTTGTTATTATAACGAACGAAGATCCTTATGACGAAAATCCTTTAGATATTATCAATCAGGTTTCTCTTGGGAGTAAAGAGGTCGGCAAGCAGGAAGGTGTTAATTTATTTAGAATAATGGACAGGCGAGAGGCTATTAAGAAGGCCTTAAAATTGGTAAAGGAAGGGGATTTGCTTATTATCACTGGCAAGGGATGTGAGCAGGCTATTTGTTCAAGCAATGGAAAAAAAATTCCTTGGGATGATCGATTGATCCTGAAAGAAGAAATAATAAATAATTTAGGTTAGATATAATTTAAAAAACATGAACAAAAATAAAAAAGGCTTTACCTTAATTGAATTATTGGTGGTTATTGCCATTATTGGTATTTTAGCAACTTTAGCGGTGGTCTCTTTACAACAAGCTA
>CAZSNN010000017.1:0-15264 GCA_964608425.1 uncultured Gammaproteobacteria bacterium
GAAACTTTCCATTTTCTAGCAATTTTTATACTAGAATTAACAAGGTAATTTGCTGCAAATCCCAAAGTTATTAATGAAACTATTAAAATCAAAATTTGTACGGTCATATTTTTATTATTTAAATTATTTTTTATTTATTAACTTTATAAATTTATTATAACATATTTAAAATTTAAAAAATAGAACATGAATTCGAGCCAATATAAACCAATAAATCAATGGTTTTCTTTAATTTTTATAAATTACCTAGAATATTCCAAAAAAGTTAGAACCACTTTGAAACTGTTTTTGGGGCACAGATCATGGCTCCGAGGGTGGGATTCGAACCCACGACCAATTGATTAACAGTCAACTGCGCTACCGCTGCGCCACCTCGGAATAATTAGTTTTCTAAAAACTAATTAATATAATAACAAAACTGAAAAATATGTCAATAATTTTTTTCTTATTTAATTACCTCTTTTTCTATTAATTTCTCCTCTGACCATAAATTCCCCTTAAAACAATTCCAACCCTTAATATAAACCTTAGATCCGTCTCCTATATAGATCGGATAAACCTCATTTCTTTCACTTTCATAACTATCAGTTCTAAAATTAGCACATAATTCAAAATCTCTCTCCCCCATTTTTTTATATTCAATCTTTTCGCCACTAACTGGATTAATTAAAAATTGATTAAAGTTAACAACCCCAGCTACACTATTAACCTCTGATAAATCTTCAGGTAATTTTTCTTCTTTTTCATAATAGGAATTAATATAGCTTTCTAAACTATGAATATTATTTATAACCTTTTCATCTATTTTTCTTTCTCTGGCCATCTTAGGGGACTCCACAAAGAACCAAGCAGAAACAAAAATTATTACCACTAATGAAACTGAGGAAAAAAAGAAAATTTTCATAGCCTTATCTTTCTTGGAAATTTTATTTCTTCTAATGTCATAAAGATAAAAACTAAAAACCAAAGAGGCAATAATGATTACGGTTATTAACTGTAGAATAGATTTTAAAGTCATTTCTCCAGATAAAAAAGCATTAATAATTCCAACTAACGACCCCAAAATTACCACCGCTGAGACTGCTAAAATAAAATAGGTTAACCAATTTCTAAGAGGAGATTCTTTATCTATCTCCCCCTTCTTCAAACCATTATTTATTAAATTAACACATAGAAAAAATATTGGAGCTGATATCAATAGAGCAGAAATTCCAAAACGTAAAGCTGACTGATTAGAATAAGAACCGTAATAGGCTAGCGCATCAAAGACACTTTTATCAATGATTTGAAAAACGATTATAGCCGATGATATAGCCACAAATATTAAGGCTACTAGGGACAATATATAATAAAAAGCATATTTAGGATTATGATTTTTCATATTTTTTTATTTATTATTAATAATTAAAAATCTTTTAATTTATCTAAACTTTTACTTTGCATTTTTCTAATTTTCTCTAAGGCCTTAGCTTCAATCTGACGAATACGCTCACGAGTCACCTCAAATTCTTGCCCCACCTCTTCTAAAGTATGAGCCACACCATCAACTAAACCAAAACGCATTTCCAAAATCTTTTGTTCGCGAGGCGACAGACTAACCATAATCTCCTTAACATAATCTTTTAATAATTGGAGGGCGGCAATTCTGTCAGGCGAATCATTTTTAATATCTTCGATAAAGTCTTCTAAGGTAGAGTTGTCATCATCATCACCAATTGTAGTCTCTAGCGATATGGTTTCCTGCGATATTTTAATAATATATCTAACTTTATCAATTTCTTCTCCCATCTCAGCAGCCACCTCTTCAGCCATCGGTTCACGTCCTAATTCTTGTACCAAGAATCTTCTAGCCTGTTGATAGCGATTAATTGTTTCCACCATATGAACTGGGATACGAATAGTTCTAGACTGATCAGCTAAAGCCCTAGTAATAGCCTGTCTTATCCACCAAGTGGCGTAAGTTGAAAATTTATACCCCTTTTGATGCTCAAACTTATCAACTGCCCTAAACAAGCCAATATTACCCTCCTGAATCAAATCCAATAAGCTCAAAGTTTTAACCCCGGAAAATTTCTTAGCAATAGAAACTACCAACTTTAAATTAGCTACGATCATTTTTCTTTCGGCATCTTTATCTCCTTTATCTTTTCTTTTGGCTAATTCCACCTCCTCTTCTCCTGTTAACAAAGGAATCTTGCCAATTTCTTTTAAATATATTTGGATAGAATCAGAAGTTAAACTAGAAAAATCAACTGACAATTTAGAAGAATTTTTTCCTTTTTCTGGAACCTCCACCTTACCACCCAATAAATTTCCACTATCTTCTAAAAGCTTAATACCAGCATCAGCTAAACGACCCAAAAAAATTTCATATTCAAAAATATAATCCTCCACCAAAGGAAACAAATGTAAAACCTCTGTTTCCGTTAAAAAACTCCTTAATTTACCTTTTTCTAAAATTTTGACTATATTCTCTTCAGTGGGAACAATTACTTCATCTGAGGAAATTTTTTGTTTTTGGGCCACCACCTTTTTCAAAACCTTTTCTGAGGCCTTTTTTTTATTAATAGACTTAGGTGGTTTTTTAGTAGTCAATTTTTTAGGAATTATTTTTTTAACATTTTTTTTAACTACAACCTTGGCCTTTTTTTTAGAAACCACTTCCTTCTTTTTAACTGTTTTGGTCTTAGCAACCTTATTTTTAACAATTTTCTTTTTTTCTACTTTTTTAACCATATATAATAAATTAATTTATATTATTTTTTGTAATTCTTGATTATAATTCTTTAAATTTTTCATTATATCCTGAATATTTTTATCATCGTTATTCTTCTCAGCTTTAATTAAATTATCGTTTTCTATTCTTATCCTTTCTCTTAAAAAATTTTTTTTAATTTCTATAATACTTTTAATAATCTCTTCTTTTATTTTTTCTTCAGAAACATCCTCATCGGACCAATAAAAATCAGAAATCAAGCCAATTTTTTTAAGGGCTTCTTCTAGGGGCAATAAATTCTCTTGTTTAAAATAATTTAATAATCCCTGGTACTCAATTTGTCCTTCTTTATTATAGTAAATAAGCCAATAATTGTAAAATTCTTGATATTTTCCCGTTACAAATTCAGGGTTTAAATTATTAAAAACATATTCACAGTATCTATTATTTTTAAGAAGCAAAGACAGAAGACTCTCTAATAATTTATCCTCCCAAGAAATAGCCCCGTCCTGATCAAGGGCTTTTGTTATAATCTTATCTCCCCTAATATTGTCGCTTTTACTAATATTTTGAGATATTTTTTGTAATTCCTCCCTTAAAAAGACTTCCTCAACCCTAGATTTCTGACTTAATTCTTTAAGCCAAAAATCCTGTTCAACTTTATTATACAGCTTATTTATTACTGTTAATATCTTGTTAACGGCCAAATTCTTGTCTCTAATATTATTAATATCCAAGCCGTCAAATTCCTTTGACAAATAATAATTCATAATATCCCGAGCTGATTCCAAGGCTTTTCTAAAATTATCAGGATTTTCCCTAATTATATCATCAGGATCTTTACCTTTCTCTAAATTAGCTATTTTGAGATTAAAACCCATTCTTAAGGCCTCGGATATACCTCGGTCAGTAGCATTTTCGCCAGCCGAATCTTGATCAAAAGCTAAAATAATATTTTTTGTGTATCTTTTAATTAAATTTAATTGTGAAACAGTTAAGGCTGTGCCAGAAACAGCACAAACATTGTTAAAACCAGCCTCATGAGCCGAAATAGCGTCCATTTGCCCTTCTACTAAAATAACGACATCTTTTTCCTTAATGGGCATTCTAGCCTTATCTAAAGCAAATAAAATCCTACTTTTATCATATATTTCCGTTTGGGGACTATTTATATACTTACCTAAACTATTATTATCTTTTATCTCAGGATTAATACGAGCGGTAAAGGCTACTGTTCTTCCATTAATATCATTAATGGGAAACATAACCCTATCCCTAAAGCGATTAAAATGTTTTCCTTTTTCACTTTTGAAAGACATGCCTGATGATAAAATCTCTGTATCAGTAAATTTTTTACTCTTCAAAAAATTAAGCAAATCATCATAATTATCCAAACTATAACCTATTTGCCAATTCGAAATAGCTTCCTCGCTCAAACCTCTGGCATTTAGATATTTCTTAATGCTTTTAATTTTTTCCCGATCACCCTTTTCTGAAGTTAAAATATAATTATAATATTTACGGCTAAACTCCAAAATTTGTAATAAACGATTCTTTTGAGAATTATCAGAAAATTCCTGATTATCAATTATCACTCCAGCTCGAGGAGCTAATGATTTTAAAGCCTCAACAAAATCAAGTCCCTCCATTCCCATAACAAAAGAAATTAAATCACCACCCTTGCCACAACCAAAGCAATGATAAATTTGTTTATCAGGTGAAACCATAAAAGACGGAGTCTTTTCGTTATGAAAAGGACACAAGGCTCTAAAATTTGAGCCAGCTGGCCTCAAGCTAATATATTCACTAATTATATCAACTATATCCAACTTGGATTTTATTTCATCAGCATGGTTCATATATTAAAAAATAAAAATCTTTTTTTCTTTTTGTCGGGTTTTTGTAGTCTGACTAAATCATCCTCCAAATTACCTAAAAAATTATCATTAACTGGCTGAATACTTTTAATTTTATCATCAGAATATGTTTTATCAGATACCTCAAGGCTATCATCAGCTAAGCTCCTATCTTCAGAAAAACCTAATAAAGATTTTAGGCGATTAATTTCATCCTCAACTATTTCATTATCATATTCAGCGTTATGCATGTGATACCCCTCATAACTAGCTTTTTTTTGATCCAAGTGAAGACTAAAAATCAAATCGGAACCAGCCTCATCTATATACAAATGAAGACGAGGATAATGACCGCTTCCCAATCTTCTAACAAAACTCTCCACGCCCCTTCTTCTATCAAAAATCAAAGCATATCCAGCCCGACGAATAAAGACTTTATAATTATCAATTAAATTAGAATTAATTTTGAATTTCATTTAAAAAAATTAATTAATATAAAAATTGTAAATTTCTTGAGCTAATTTTTTAGTGTCGGAAAATCTATTTTTTAAAGTAGAAGCATTCAATACTACGCTTATAAATTCCTGATTATCATTAATAATAAATTTAGCTCCCAAGCAATATCCAGCCAAGTCATTATAGCCAGTCTTTCCTCCCACTATTTGTAGTTCATCGTTCTCGCTAAAACTATTTAAGAGCTCATTGGTGGAATAAATATTCTTTACTCTTCCCTGCTTAGTGGAAAATTTATAATTATATTCTTTTACTAAGCTTAAAATCTCTAAATTAGTAAAAGATCTTTTTATTAAAAAAGAAACTTCTTTGGCGGTTGAAAGATTTTGGGGACTAAGCCCGGTAGCATCTTTAAACCGAGTATTTTTTAATCCTAATTCCTCGGACTTTTCATTCATTAATTTAACAAAATCATCCTCATTCAACCCCAAAGAAGAAATCAAGGCCACCACAGCAGTATTGTCAGAAGCAATCAAGGATAAAGCCAACAAGTCCTTATTCTTAACTTCGTCTCCTATAAACAAATAATCTCTTCCCCCTAGGCGACGATCAGTCTCCTGTATCTTATAATATTCCTCTAAATCCAAATCAAAATCTTCTATAATAACAAGAGTTGACATTAACTTACTAATACTAGCGATTGGCCAAACTTGGTCAGAATTTTTTTCCAAAATAAAGATATCCTTTTTAACATCCATAACTACAGCACTAGAAGCTGAAATCTCTGGCTGATAAATTTGGTTTATTTTTTGAGAATAATATTGACTCTCAGATATTTTTACAATTTCTCCATAATCCATTTTAGGCCAATCTATTTCAGAAAAAAAACCACCCTTAAAGAATAAGAAACTTAAAAAATGAATTAAAAAATAATTAAACATAATGATATAATATTTATCTTATTCTCTATCTTCAATATCATCGACACTAGCATCAAGCTCAACCTCATTTTCAACGCCTTCATTAATTTCAGAAACTTCAATATTATTTTCTGTTAAATTTTCAAACAAATTTTCACTAGAAGATTCTATTTTACCTAATAATTTATCGATGCTTTCATTTTTATTAAATTTTTCATACTCAGGCAGATCCTTTAAACTATTTATTCCTAAAAATTTAATAAACTCTAGACTAGCTGAATATTCGTTCTCATCAGCTTCGTCCGAAGCCTTTTCTTCCACTAAACCTCGAATCAACAAGTTTCTTAAGATTAAACTACAATTTATCCCTCGAATCTTTTCTATTTCTGATTTTTTTATAGGCCCACGATAAGCAATAATTGTTAAAGTCTCTAAGCTAGCCGGAGTTAGCTCTCCACTTACTTCCGTCTGCAAGAAATCCTGGACTAATTTAGCATTATCAGGAGCACTAGCCATTTGATATTTTTTTCCATTTTCAATAATTCTAATCCCTCTATTTCCTTCATTATATTCAGAAATTAATTCATTCAAAGACTTTTCTACCTCGGAAATATCTTTTTTAGAAAAATCCGCTAACTCTTTCAAGGTTAGGGATTTAGATGATACAAAAAATAAAGATTCTAATAAATATTTTAACTCCATAGATATGTTTTTATTATTTAAAAAATTAATTATCTAACTCTCGATACTTCTCTACAAAAATTTCACCGAATAAATCATCTTGATCAAAAATTATTTCTTTTTGTTTGGCTAATTCTAAGATAGCTAAAAAATTAACAATAATTTCAATCTTAGACTTAGCTTCTTTCAATATCTTAGTAAAATTTATTTTAACCTTAGCAATAATAGTATTTTTGATATAAAAAATTCTCTCTTCAATACTAATTTCCGATATAATAGTTCTCTTCTCTAGGGTCTCTTCCAGAACTTCAATTTTATCCAAAACTTTTTGAAATTGATTTTTTAAAGTTTCGGGAACGATATTTTTTGGAGGAAAAAAAGTCTCCACCAATAGATTAAAGCGACGATTATTTTTAGGCAATTCCCTAAAAAAAGAAAATTTTTTACGTCCAATAATTTTTTGAATTTTAAAACTTAAATCGACAAAATCTTTATACATCTTTAATTTACTTTCCAAATCTTCAATTTCCTCTTGATCTTCCTCGGTAAATAAATAAGGTAAAAGAGCCTTAGATTTTAAATACAAAAGTTTGGCTGCTAACAATAAAAAATCAGCCATTGATTCTGGCAGAATATCCGAAGATCTTTTAACATATTCTAAATATTCGTCAGCTATTTTAGCCAAATTAACTGAAGTTATATCCAACTCCTCTTTTTCAATTATTTGCAATAATAAAGAAAGAGGTCCCTGAAACTTGTCTATTTTAATATCCATCATAATTCTAAATATTATAACTTCTATATATTAGCTCATTTTGACCTATAAAGCAAGAACGAAAAAGGATAAAATACCCAATATTATCAACTAAATTAAATAATTTTTTTAATAATACCAATAAACTCCTCTAGCTCTTTCTTGTGAGTATCATCCAGGGAATAATTCTTTAATTCTCTTAATTCTGAGGACAAAATATTTTTTTTAAGATCTAAAACTGTCCGACTGATTTTGATTAAATTATTAGAATAAACTCCCTTCTTGAGAATACATTTTTGACATAAAAACTCCTTATCGAAAAAATTAAAGCATAAAGAATCAACAGAACCACACTTTGAACATTTGGCAAAATCAAGATCATAACCTAAATTTTCCAGTATTTTTAATTTAAAAAATAATAATAAAGCCTCAGAATTATCTGGGCTAAAATTTAAGTTCAATAAAAAATCTTTTAAATTTAAAAAAATATTAAAATCTGGCTGATTGGGAAAAGTTAGGTCCCTTAAAAATCTTAAGCCTTGGCCAGCTAATAAGGTTCTCTGGTAATCACTTTTAATGTTTAAAAAGGAATTTTCACTAATAACACTGCCAACATAATCCCGCTCTTTCCCCTTGATAATCATTAAATCTACTAAATTAAGAACATCTAAATGGCCAACGAGTTTAGAAGACGATCTCTTGACTCCCTTAGCAATTAAATTTATTTTTCCGAAATCTAAGGTATAAAAACAAATTAAGCCATCATAATCATTAATATCTTTTCTAGATAAAACAACGGCCTTGGTTTTAATCATATTTTTTATCTAAATAAGATTGTAATATTATCATAGCCGAAACACTATCTCTTTCATATTTGACTTCCCTAACCTTTAAAGTATCGGCCTGAACGCTACTAAGCCTTTCATCAATAAATTCAAAAGAAATATTTTTATCAACCAATCTTTCTCTCAGTATTCTAATAAACTTAGAAAAATTAGGATTCTCAATTATTCCAGTTGACATTTTTTTAGGCAAACCAATAACTACAGAGTTAATATTCTCTTCTAGCACAATTTTTACTAATTCTGAAATATTTTCTATAGTTTTGAAAGGGGTAGCAATCTTGTTTTCATTATCAGCTAAGGCTAAACCAATTCTCTTCTCACCCCAATCTATTCCTAAATAATTTATAATCATATTATAAACTGGTTAAAATTATATTACCCTTCTCTAAAATAGCGATAGAATGCTCAAAATGAGCACTCCAGGAACCATCTGATGTTATTATAGTATATCCGTTACTGTCTATTTTGACCCTAAATTTGCCCTGATTGATCATTGGTTCAATAGCAATCACCATACCTGGCTCTAGGGTCATATTTTCATAACTATTATCACCAATCTCATAATGAAAAACATTGGGGTCTTCATGGGCAAAATATCCAACTCCATGACCAACCAAATCCCTAACTGAGCTAAATCCCTGACCTTTAACATAATCACCTATAACCTTGCCAATATCATTTAAGGTATTTCCAGCTATAGCTTTAGAAATTCCCAAATTTAAAGCTTTTTTAGTTACTTCTAAAAGTTTTTGGGCCTCCTGGCTAATTTTTCCGGCCGGGAAAGTCCGACAAGTGTCGGTATAAAAACCACCTAATTGAGACTTTTCGTTATAAGGTCTATTATTAGCTTGGGCCTCCTCTTTAGTCTGAAGAGGCCATTCCATACCAATATCAAGACTAACAATATCTCCCTCTTTTATTATTCTATCTGGCAAGGAAGCTCCGTGAACTACCTCATTATTTATCGATACGCATAAAGCTGAAGGAAAAAAAATATCATCCCCCATATCATAATTTTTAAAAGATGGGCGACCGCCAGCCTCCTTGATTGATAATACCGCCATTTCCTCTAATTTAGCAGTTGAAGCCCCTGGAACAATTTTTTGTCCAAGGTTTTCAAGGATATTTGCTAATATTTTACCGCCCTGCCGGATGATTTCCACCTCTTCTTTTGTTTTATAATATATCATATTCACCTATTATTTATAATAATCTAGTATTTTTTTAAAATCTCTCTCATCATCCCTGGTTGTTCCTGGTAAACTAATAAATTTTCGATAAGCTCTCTGTCTGGTCGAAAAAGGAATTTTTCCATCTCTTCTAATGGTCGGGACTAAAGTTTGAAATATCTCTATAGCCTGATCCTTATTATTTTTTAAATTAGAAAATTGGCCGTGCCTGGTTAAATTAGCTAATTTTTTAACAAAACCACTGGAACCACTCATTCTAAAATCATTACTTCCAGCTGGTAATTTTTTTGAAAACATAATAAAAGTATTTTAATTATTAATATATTTATTATAATATTTAAAAGATTAAAATACAAGAAAAATAAAAAAACCCTAATTTAAAAGAAGATTTAACAATTAACAATCTTCAAAAAAATTAAGGTTTCTAACTATATTCCGTCGTAATCTCTCATGCTAATTTGAGCCTCTATTTGTTTAACAGTTTCAATAACAACAGAAACTACGATTAACAAACTTGTACCTCCGATAGCCAAAGCCTGCATTCCGGTAAAATATTTCATTATTAATGGTAAAACAGCAATTAAACCTAGAAATAATGAACCAGTTAAAAGTATTCTTCTGCTTATGTAAGATAAATATTCACTAGTATGACGACCCGGTCTAATTCCAGGAATAAAACCTCCTTGTTTTTGTAGGTTTTCTGAAATTTGATCAGGCTTAAAAATAATTTCTGTATAGAAATAAGTAAATGCTACTACTAAAATAAAATAGAAAATTCCGTAAAATAATTGATTTTCAAATAAGCTTATTATCCAATAAGCAGACTTGGAAATCATAGCTGATTTAGCTGAGACAAAAAATTGAGCAATCATGGAAGGAAAAACTACCACTGAGATAGCAAAGATAATTGGGATAACACCAGCAGTATTAACTCTAAGCGGTAAATGGGTAGATGTGCCCCCAAAGGCTCTATTTCCTCTTATTTGTCTAGCATATTGAACTGGTATATTTCTTTGACCTTCATTAATAATAACAATTCCCACTATAGTAATAATCGCGATAATTAAAAAGCCTAATAATAAATATATTTGGGATAAATCGAAAGTAACAAAAAGATTTTGAACTATAGTTGGTAATGAAGATATAATTCCAGCGAAGATAAGGAGCGAGATACCGTTTCCGATTTTCTTTTCTGAAATAAGCTCACCAATCCACATTAAGAAAACAGTTCCAGCAGTTATAGTTATAATAGTAGTTAATAAATCAAAAGTAGAAATATTTCCCAAGATATCATAAGAGGATTGACGAAGTAAGGCAATCATTCCATAAGCTTGAACTATAGCTAAAGGTACTGTAGCTATTCTAGTCCAAGAATTTATTTTTTGTCTTCCAGCTTCCTCTTTTTGCATTTCTTCAAATTTTGGAACCACCATACCTAATAACTGAAAGATAATGGAAGAAGTAATATACGGACCAATACCCATCATAACAATAGAAAAATTATCCATACTACCTCCAGAAAATACATTCAACATCCCTAAAACTTGATTAGAGGAAAAAATTTCCTTCAAAGCCAAAACATTAACTCCGGGAACTGGAATATGGGCAAATAATCTAAAAATAGCCAACATCAATAAAACAAATAAAATACTATTTCTTAGATCTCTAATTTTCCAAATTTTTTGAATTTTTTCTATCATATTTGTTTTGATTATTTGTTCTCTACTTGTTTTTTAACACTCTCGCTAAACAAGATTTTTTCAAATTTCAAACCCTTAGGAATTAAAGTTTCTTTTCCTAAGATTTTAACTGGTAAATTCTTTTTAGATACTAATTTTTTTTCTAATAAGGTGTTAATATTTACAACTTCATTATCTTTAAAGTTTTCATTTATTTTAACAACGCTAACAACCTGATTTTTAGGAGACAAAGATCTAAAACCTCTGGTTTTAGGAATCTGTAATAAATTTTTCTTCATTCCCAATCTCTTCAACTTAAATCTACTAACACCTGATCTAGATTTTTGCCCCTTTAAACCACGGCCACTATAAGTTCCTTTACCGGAAGCATTACCACGACCCAATCTTTTTCCTTTATTGGAACTTCCAGAACTTTTTTTTACATTACCTAATGAGATAGCCATATTTTTATGTTTAATACTTACTTTTATTTATAAAATTATTTTTTAACATTAGAATCTTGATTTTCTTTTTTTTCTTCGTTCTTTGCTGTTTTAGAGGAAAAACCTGTTTTTTTCAAATTTTTCAAAGCCAAGATAGTACATTTAGCATTATTAACCTTATTGCTTGTTCCTAATATTTTGCTACTAATATTTTTTACTCCTGCTAGGTCCATAATAACCCTAACAACTCCTCCAGCAATAACTCCCCTACCCTGAGAAGCTGGTTTAATTAATATTTTAGCAGAACCAAATTTTTGATAAATTTGGTGAGGAATAGTATCATCAACGATTGGAACATTAACAATATTTTTCTTAGCCTTGTTAACAGCCTTGTTAACAGCTAAAGTAACATCAGCTCCTTTTCCTAAAGCTACAGCCACTCTTCCCTTCTTATCACCAATAACAATACAAACCCTAAAGCTCATTCTTTTTCCACCCTTCATAACCCTGGTAACCCTAGCTACATCCAGAATTCTTTGCTCAAATTCTTCCTTAGGTCTCTCACCAAAACGTTTTTTACCAGGAAAAGGTCTTTTACCTCCTCTATTATCAAAACTTTTTGCCTTGTTTTCAAAGTTATTAGTGCTTGCGTTTGTATTTGAAGCTGAGTTATTATTATTTTCAGCTACTGAATTTTTTTTATCTGACATAATATTTCTTGTTTATATATAAAAATTAAAAAATTAAGCCGCCTTCTCTAGCTCCATCAGCCACAGCTTTAACTCTTCCGTGATACTTATATCCACCTCTATCAAAAACAATCTCTGTTATTTGCTTCTTAACGGCCTTTTCTGCTAAAAGTTTTCCTAATTTAAAAGCTACTTCGATTTTTTTTCCACCTTCATCTTTCAACTCCTTACCATTGGCACTAACTAAGGTCTTTCCAGAAACATCATCTATTAATTGAATGAAAACACCTCGATTAGATCTAAAAACATTTAATCTTGGTCTTTTTTCAGTTCCGCTAATAATAGAACGAATCTTTTTGTGACGTCTAGCTAATTTATCATTTTTTTCTTTTACGTTATTCATATTTATAAATTAAAAAATTATTTATTATTTAGCAGCCGTTTTTCCAGCCTTTCTTCTAATAACCTCATCAGAATATCTAATACCCTTTCCTTTGTAAGGTTCTGGTTTTCTCAATTTTCTAATTTGAGCAGCTAATTCACCTACTAATTGTTTATCAATACCAGAAATAGTCAGACTATTACCCTCGGCTAAAGCAGATATTCCTGCTGGTAAAGGAAATTCAATTGGATGAGAAAAGCCTAAGCTTAAATTTATTTTATTTCCAGCCACAACAACCTTATATCCAACACCTTTTATTTCTAATTTTTTTTCATAGCCGCTATTAACACCTACAACCATGTTATTTATTAAAGCCCTAAAAAGACCCCACAAAGATCTCTCTTCTTTATCGTTTTCATTCTTAACCTTAACAACAATCTCTTCTGGAGTATTTTCAATCTTAACAAGCCTATGTAATTCTTGTTTTAACTCTCCTTTTGGTCCCTTAACTGTTACAATTCCCTTATCGATACTTACTTGAGTACCAGCTGGTATTTTTATTGGTAATTTTCCTAGTCTTGACATAATATCTTATTATTTTTTAAGAAATAAAGCTTCCTTAAAAATATTTTAAAAAATTAATAAATTTCACAAATAAACTCTCCACCAATCTGCTCTTTTCTAGCTTGTCTTCCGGTCATCATCCCCTTAGAAGTGGAAATAATAGAAAAACCTAAGCCATTTAAAACTTGGCCAATATTATCTTTATTAACATAAACGCGTCGACCTGGTTTACTGATTTTCTTTAAAAAACTAATCTTGGGCTGACCATCTTTTTCATATTTTAAAACTATTTTAATTTGGTCAAATTTAGCAGCTTTATTTTTTTGTAAATCTTTTCCACCAGGAATAATTTCCACCTTAGAAACAAAGCCTTCTTTCTCTAAAATCTTAGCAATATTAAATTTAACTTTGCTCATAGGTAAAACAACTTCTGCTTTTTTAATTATAGAAGCGTTTCTAATTCTAGTTAACATGTCTGCGATTGGATCTATCATAATATTTTAATCTAAAATTGAAAATTATTTTTAAACAACATAATTTACAATTTTTTTATATTTTATATATTTATTTTTTATGATTATTTTTTACCAACTGGATTTTTTTACTCCTGGTAAGTCAGCATTGTCTGCTAATTCTCTAAAACAAATACGACATAAATCAAAGTCTCTTATATACCCCTTATTTCTCCCACAACGCCAACATCGATTTATTTTTCTAGTAGAAAATTTTGGTTTTCTTTTTGCTTTAACTATTAATGCGGTTCTAGCCATAAATATGTTATTAATTATTTTTTAATTTTTTCTTCTTTTTTAAAAGGAAATCCAGCTAATCTAAATAATTCTAAACCTTCTTCCTTGTTTTTAGCAGTAGAATGAATTATAATCTCCAGTCCATGAATATTATTTAAATCCTCAACTTTGACCTCGGGAAAAGCAATATTTTCTTTAAAACCAATACTTAAATTTCCTTGTTTATCAATTGATTTTTCAGAAATACCCCTAAAATCTCTAACCCTAGGAAAACTAATATTTATTAATTTATCTAAAAAATCATACATTCTCTTGCCATGCAGTGTAACCATAGCACCAATTATCATTCCTTCTCTGATTTTAAAAGAGGCAATTGATTTTTTAGCTTTAGTTAAAACTGGTTTTTGACCTGAGATTCTGGTTAAAGTTTTTTCAACATTAGCAATATATTCTTTTTCTTTATTGTGCCGACCGAAACCAACATTAATAACTAATTTTTCAATTTTTGGCACTAAAAAGATATTAGTATAACCAAATTTTTCTTTTAATTGTGGAATTATATCTTTTTGATATTTTTCTTTTAAATTCATATATATTATATTATTTTTCTATTTTTTATTCCAAAGTTTCTTGACATTTTTTACAAATTCTAAATTTTTTGGTTTTTCCATCTTCGTTTTTTATGGTTTTATAAGCCACTCTAGTATCTTTGCCACATTTTGGACAAATTAAAATAACGTTAGAAATATTTATTAAACCAGGAAACTCAATTCTTTGTCCCTTTTCTCCCCTTCTTTGAGGGCGAAGATGTTTAATTAAAATATTTAAACCCTCAACACTAATTCTTTTTTCAACAGGAAACACTTGTAAAACTTTTCCAGCTTTACCTCTATCTTTTCCAGCTAATATTTTTACTTTGTCATTTTTCTTTATTTTCATATTTTAAAAATATTTAAATTATTTAATATCTTATAAAACCTCGGGGGCTAAAGATGTAATCTTAAAAAAACCAGCTCGTCTAACCTCTCTGGCAACTGGGCCAAAAACACGAGATCCTTTAGGCTCTTTTTTTTCTTTATCAATTACAACACAAGCATTGTCGTCAAACCTCAAGTAAGAACCATCTTTACGACGTATCTCCTTCTTAGTCCTAACTATAACAGCTCTGACAATATCTCCTTTTTTAATTGGCATATGAGGGGAGGCTGATTTAACTGAGGCTACAATAATATCTCCAACTCCAGCATATCTTTTTTTGTATCCACCCAAAACTCTAATACATAAAACCTCTTTGGCTCCAGAATTATCAGCTACTTTTAATCGACTTTCTGTTTGTATCATAT
>CAZSNN010000018.1:0-12842 GCA_964608425.1 uncultured Gammaproteobacteria bacterium
TTTTATCATTTTAAAATAATTATAATTATAACTTCAACTTAATTATAGCATAAATATTATTTAAAAAAAACAAAAACGAACTCCTAAGAGTTCGTTTTTTATAAAAATGTACTTAAAAATTATTTTCCGGCTTTTTCCTTAATTTGCTCTAAAATATTTCTTGGCACTTCATTATAGTGAGAAAATTCCATCACATAATTAGCGCGACCTTGACTCATAGATCGAAGTGAAGTAGCATAACCAAACATTTCGGCTAGAGGAACTTTAGCTAAAACAACCTTGGCATTTCCTCTCTCGGTCATTTCTTCGATTTGACCTCTCTTAGCATTTAAGTCTCCAATAATACTTCCCATATATTCTTCTGGAGTAGTAACCTCCACTTTCATAACTGGTTCTAATAATACTGGACCACCTTTTTGACAAGCATCTTTGAAGGCAAAAATAGCTGCCATTTTAAAGGCAATTTCCGAGGAATCAACTTCATGATAAGATCCATCATAAACAGTAACTTTAACATCAACCACTGGATATCCAGCCGAAACTCCACTTTGCATAGCTTCTTTAACTCCTTTTTCAATAGCTGGGATATATTCTCTTGGAATAGCCCCACCCTTAACTTCATCAGCAAATTCATACCCCTTACCAGGCTCTTGAGGTTCAACTCGAAGATAACAATGTCCATATTGTCCACGTCCTCCAGATTGTTTAGCATATTTATGCTCAGCTTCTGATTTTTGTTTGATAGTTTCACGATAAGAAACCTGAGGATTACCAACGTTGGCCTCAACACCAAATTCTCTTTTCATTCTATCAACCAAAATATCTAAATGTAATTCTCCCATTCCTGAAATCAACACTTGTCCGGTCTCTTCATCACTTTCAACTCTAAAAGTTGGATCTTCTTCAGCCAATCTATTTAAAGCAATACCCATTTTTTCTTGGTCAGCTTTAGTTTTTGGTTCAACTGCAATCTTAATAACTGGTTCTGGGAAAATAATTGATTCTAATAAAATTGGTCTCCTCTCGTCACATAAAGTATTTCCAGTAGTAGTGTCTTTCAATCCAATAACAGCAGCAATATCACCAGCCTTAATTTCTTTTATCTCCTCTCGATGATTAGCGTGCATACGAACTAAACGACCAACTCTTTCCTTGTTTCCTGTAGATGAATTAACAATATAAGAACCAGAACTTAAAACTCCGCTATAAACACGAACAAAACAAAGTTTTCCAATAAATGGATCAGTAGCAATTTTAAAAGCTAGCCCAGTAAATGGCTCTTTATCATCTGCCTTAATAATAGTTTTTTTAGTTTCATCATTTATATCAGTTCCTTCAATTTGAGGAACATCTAAAGGAGATGGTAAAAATTCACAAACAGCATCTAAGGCCAATTGAATTCCAATATTTTGTAAAGCTGTTCCACACATAACCGGATAAACTCCATTAGAAATAACTCCTATTCTTAGAGCCTTTTTTAAATCATCTAAAGAAATTTCCTCTCCTCCTAAATATTTCTCTGTTAAAGCATCGTCAAACTCAACTATTTTTTCAACCAATTCATTATAATACTCGTCAACTTTAGCTTTCATGTCTTCTGGCACAGGAATTTCAGATATTTGCTCCCCAAAAGAACCTTCAAACTTATAGGCCTTCTTAGTTAAAATATCGACAACACCAGAAAAAGTATTTTCAGCTCCAATTGGTAATTGATAAGCTACTGCTTTTGTATTTAATCTTTTTTTAATTGAGTCCAAGCTCATATAAAAATCAGCTCCAGTTTTATCCATCTTATTAATAAAACAAAGTCTAGGAACATGATATTTATCAGCTTGACGCCAAACAGTCTCAGACTGAGGCTCTACTCCTTGAGATCCATCAAAAACGGCCACGGCACCATCTAAAACACGCAAAGATCTTTCAACTTCTACTGTAAAATCTACGTGACCAGGGGTATCAATAATATTGATTTTGTTATCTTTCCAAAAACAAGTAGTAGCGGCTGAGGTAATAGTAATACCACGTTCTTTCTCTTGCTCCATCCAATCCATATCAGCAGCTCCATCATGAGTTTCTCCGATTTTGTGCTTTTTACCAGTATAAAACAAAACTCTCTCAGTAAAAGTAGTTTTACCGGCATCAATATGAGCCATAATTCCAATATTACGAAATTTATCTAACGTATAATCTTGTGACATAAAATATTTTTATTTTAAATTTAAAAAATTTATCTTGAAAAATGAGCAAAAGCTTTATTAGCTTCAGCCATTTTATGAACAGCTTCTCTTTTTTTAACCGATGCTCCTTCACCATTGGAGGCATCCAAAATTTCAGCTGATAATTTTTCAGCCATTGATTTGCCTTTTCTAGCTTTAGCAGCGTCAATGATCCAATGACAACCCAAATAAAAACGTCTCTCGCCCCTAACTTGAAAAGGAACTTGATAGTTAGCACCACCAACTCTTTTTCCCCTAACCTCCAATAAAGGAGAAACCTTTTTTAAGGCTTTATTAAAAATATGTCGGGGATCATGTTTAGTTTCTTGTCTAATTAAATCGAAAGCATCATAAGCAATCTTTTGAGCTACTGATTTTTTTCCACTGACCATTAAATAATTTATAAATTTAGTGATATTTTTATCACCATATTTTAAATCATTTTCGATATCTCTTTTTGGAGCTTGTTTACCTCTCATAGTTTTTAAAATTGTCAGCTATAACAATTTTTATTATTATTTATATAAAATACTTATTAAGCTTTTGGTCTCTTAGCACCGTAACAGCTTCTTCCTTGTCTCCTAGCTTCTACACCTTGTGAATCATAAACACCTCTAACCACCTTATATCTAACACCAGGCAAATCCTTAGTTTTACCACCCTTAATTAAAACGATAGAGTGTTCTTGTAAATTATGTCCCATACCAGGAATATAAGAAGTTACTTCCATTCCATTTGATAAACGAACACGAGCAATTTTACGCAAAGCTGAGTTCGGTTTCTTAGGGGTCATAGTTGTAACCTTAAGACAAACTCCCTGCTTAAAAGGAGAACCCTTTTTATTTACTTTTTTCTTACGATGCAAAGAATCTAAAGTAGTTCTAAGAGCTAAGTTTTTCTTTCTTTTGCTAGATGACTTTCGTCCTTTTCTAACCAATTGATTAATTGTAGGCATAAATTAAAAAAATTATAATAATAATCAAAAAAATATAAAAACCTAATTGGCTTTTATTATGTGATTAAAATTTATCAAAATAATTATAATAAGTCAAGAACTAAAAAATTATTAAATTAAATAACAATAAAAATAAAGAATAAAATTAAGCTAAAAAATAACTCTTCTTTAGAATAATAAGGTATAAATCCTCTAATATCAAATTTTTTAATAGGAAAAATTGGGTAAAATGATGAATCATCTAAAGCGTCCAGCAAAAAATGTCCCAAATAAGCCAAAGAAAACACTAAGCCAAATTTATAGTCTATTAGACAAACAATAATAGAGAAAATTATCCAAGCAAAAAAACTATGAAAATAGCTTCGAGAACTATCTCTGGAATCTTTAGTTTTTTTCCAGAAATCTTTTAAAATAAATTTATTTTTTTGTTGAAAGTTGGGGATAAGATGATCAATATCAATTATTAAAGACCCCAAGACAGCGGCCTGATAATCACCAGTTACTTTACCTATTATTAAGCCCAGGGCTAAGTGAGTAGTTGAATACATAATCTAAAATATATTAATACCAGTCAAAATTGATAAGATATATAATATAGGAATAAGGAGTAATCTAAAAAATCCAAACATTAACAAAAATAAGACAATAAACATGCCATACCTCTCTATAGAAAATATTTTATATTTAGCCCTCTCTGGTAAAAAATTAATAAGAATCTTTGAACCATCTAGTGGCGGGACAGGAATTAAATTGAAAATTGCTAGTAATAAATTTAAAAAACAGAAAATAATTGCCATTAAAAAAATAGTATTAAGCAAATTTCCAGAAATCAAAGAGTTCGCTAAACTATTATCGCCAGTTAGATAAGAAGATAATAGAGACAATTTAACACTAGAAGCAATTGGCAAAAATCTGGCCAATAAACCAAAAATAATTGCTATAATAATATTAGAGCCCGGACCAGAAATGGCTACCTTTAAATCGCCATATTTTTTATCTCTAATCCTGTTAGGATTATAAGGTACTGGCTTGGCCCAGGCCAATAGAAAACCGCTTCCGAATAAAACAAAAAACAACGGCAATAAAATAGAACCAAATAAATCAATATGAGGAATTGGGTTTAGAGTCAATCTGCCTAAGTCTTTAGCAGTGCTATCCCCCAACCTATTAGCCATCCAGGCATGCCCATATTCATGAACTATGATGGAAAATATTAATATAATAATTGACAAAATCATTACTGACATAAAAAAAAATTAATCATAAATCAATTTTAGTATATCAAATTAGAAATATTTTGACAAAATTATTAAAAGCTCTTGATTATTTTAAAAATTATGCTACAATGGAAAATGTTAAAAATATTAAAAAATAAAAGTAAACCATATGGGAAAGAAATGCGATGTTTGTGGAAGAAGCTCAACCAAGGGGGCTAGCCGATCACACTCCAACATTAAAACTTTAAAAAGGCAAAACATAAATTTGCAAACCAAAAATATCATGGGAATAAAAGCTAAAGTTTGTACTAAATGCTTAAAAACCATGAAGAAAAATGACGAATAAAAAACTACTCTCAAAAGAAACAGAGACTTTAAAAAGGTCTCTGTTTTTTTAATATAAAAATATACCCTAAAAAAAGATAATAAATAATTAACCAAAAAATTGTCAGCCCACCAACACTAACGAAAGAACCAGGAATTTCATTAACCATATTATTAATAAAAATAATATATTTCAGAATTATTTCCACTAAGAAAAAAACAATTTGGGATAATATAGGGCTAACAAAAAAAATCATTATCGCGACAATAGAAAAGGAAATAATAATTGGAATAGTCCACAAAACCAATAAATTACTAAGCGGAGCAATTAAGGAGATTTGATTAAAATTGGAAATTAAAATTGGAGCAGAGATTAATTGAACCGAAATAGTAATGCTAATAATATCTAAAATATTTTCCCTAATTAAAAATCTCTTAAATATTTTATTTATCAAAAATTCTTTAATTATGGGATGAAAATAAATTATCCCTAAAACTGCCAAAAAAGAAAGTTGAAAACCAACATCAGCAAAAATTAGGAGTGGATTAATTAAAAGTAAAATTAAACCAACTAGAAATAAAGCATTAGATATATTTCCCGAACGCCCCAAATAAACAGATAAAAAAGATAAAAACCCCATAATAGAGGCACGACAGGCTGAAGCTGGGGCTCCGATTAACATTAAATAAAAAACTAAAAACAAAATATTAAAATAAAAAGCCTGTCTACGAGAAATCCCTAAAAATAATAAAAAACTTAAGAACAATGAGGCCAATAAAGTAATATGGAGACCAGAAATAGCAATGATATGACTAAGGCCAGAACGAGAAAAACTTTCTCGAATATCTGAAGTCAAAAAAAACTTATCGCCTAAAATCATAGCCTTTAATATCGACGAGGAAGTAAAATCAAGATTATAATCAAAAATTTCTCTAAACTTATTTTTTAAAATATAAATTTTTGACTTTAAAAAAGAAAATAATATTTCATCTTTCGATTTATCAATTTTTTTTATTTCTGGATAATATGACACGGCCTCTAGACCAAATCTTTTTAAATATAGACCATAATCAAAATTATCAATTAATCCGGGTTCTATATATTCACCCTTAATTTCCAAAAAATCAGAAAAACTATAAATAGGATAGGGTTGAGTAATTACTAAAATCTTCTCACTTAAATTCAAAAAGTTTTCTTGGCTATCTTTAGCCTGATAAATTTCAATCTTAATTTTTTGACTACTTGCCTTAATTTCTGGTTCAGCGATAACCTTTCCTATTATTATTAAATCTTCATTATAGTGTTTTTTAATTTCACTAGACAATTCGGAATTAATTAATATCTCATAACGCCAAATACCTAAAAACAAAAAAACAGGAATTATTAAATATATTCTTTGTTTTTTTATTAACAACAACAAAAAAAATAGAAATAAAATAAAAAATAGTAAAACTGAATATTTTCTAAATATCTCTAAATAAAAAGATAAAAACAAGCCCAACACAAAAGAGAGAGACGATACTATAAAAAAATATTTTTTAAACATAAAAAAATACCAATAAATTAATATTGGTATTTTATATGCTTCTCTTTAATTTAAAATAAAATTAAAAATAAATAAATTATCAACAAAACTAACGAGTCCCTACTTCTATTTTTCTGATATTTATATTACTTATTCCCAGAGACAAGCTCTTAAAAATTTCAAAAGCTTCCTGAGGCCTAGACAAATAATGCATCTCTCTAGTTATAGGATTGACGTAATAAGCCTCTCCATAACTTTCAACTCTCAATATAATTCTACCTAATAATCTATCAGGAACCCCATTTTTCTTAAATAAATCAAAATCCTTATTAGAAACTCCCAAGCCAAAACTTCTCATAATATTAAAGGTAGCCAAAGGATTACCTATATAGTACTTTAAATTATCAACCGGATTGACATACCAAAGTTCACCATAATTTTCGGCTTGCAATAATATGTATCCTTTTAATTTATTAACCAATTGTGTATCAACCCTTGAAACTAAAGATTTTTCTCTCAAGGTTATGTTTTTAATATTCAACAAATAACCCTGATCAATATTTTTAAATTTATCATCTTCTACTATTTTTTGATCTTCCTCATAATCAACAATAGAGCAAGATCTTTCCATTGCTTGTCGTTGTTCTATTGATAAATAACAATTGGCTGGTTCTGTTTTCTTGATGCTTCTAAACTGAGTCTTAAAACCATCTTTACAAATTTCCCAGTTATTATATTCAACTGATTCACAAATAGGAAGTGGCAATTCACTGGAGTAAAAAGAATCATTACTTGGCTCCGAAACAGGACAAGTAATAGAATGTTCTATAATATCAGACCAATCAGTTTCCTCTCCTAAATAAGTTTTTCCTTTAACTCTAAAAGAATAATTTTTTCCACAAGTCAAATTAGAAAAAGTATAAGAATTATTTTGAATCCAGTCAGAAGCATCAGAATTAGTAATATTTTCAATATAATAATTATAAGTATTTCCTTGCCAAGAAAGAGATAAGGAATTAGAAGTCGAATTAGAAACCGCCAAATCGTAAGGCCTTTGAGCTGAAATATATAAAACTTGTATTCTTTTATTTCCACTATCGGCCACATAAATATTTCCATCATTATCGACAGCAACATCGATAGGCTGATTAAATTGAGCCAAATCTCCACCTAGCTCCCCCCATTTATCCAAAAAATTGCCATCAGTATCAAATTTTTGAATACGATTATTATTTCCGTCAGCTACATAAAGATAATTATTAAAATCTATAAACAGACCAGCTGCTAGATTAAATTGACCGTTTTCTGAACCAACTCCACCAAATTCTTTAATTAAAATACCATTAGAATCAAATTTTTAAATAATATTATTACCAAAAGGATCAGACGTAAAAATATTAGAATCTTGATCAATGGCTATTCCAAAAGGATAGGAGGCTTCCCACTCAGTTATATAGTTTCCATCTGCATCAAATTTTTGAACACGATTATTAAAAGTATCAGCCACATAAATATTACCATCAGAATCAGCTGTCATCCCTAGAATATAGCCACCTCCGATAAGAGATTCTCCACCAAATTGACCAGGCCCATCACCAAAATCACCCCAGGAAATTATTTCTTCCGTAAAAATATTAAATCTTTGAATTCGATGATTAAAAGCATCAGCAATATAACTATATTGATCTTTAAGGATGGCCTTGGAGGGCATATTAAATTGACCTGTACTGGTGCCATAAGAGCCAAGCGTAGTCATATAATTTATTGTTTCATCATTAATAGAGAAAATTTTAATATTACTTTCCTCAAAATCTGACACCAAAAGAATATCCATTAAACCCATTTCTGGATGATTTATTGTGCCCAAGGAAACACTAAACGGATTTTCAAAAACATAATCATTTTCTCCGGCAATTTTAGAATCAAATACATATCCAATAAAATCTCCAAAAACAAAACGATCAATACTTCCACCATCTTCGCTAGATGAGATATATATTCTATCTAAAAAATCAATAATAATCCCATAGGGATACTCATTGATATAAATATTGCTTATTGGCTGCCCCGAGTTATTAAACTTCTTTAAATACTCAATAAAACCATTATTATCAGCCACATAAATATTGTCCGAAGAATCAATGGCTAGGCCATAAATGTTTGCAAAAGGGGCATTTTCAATATCTTTCTCCCAATAATTAATATAAGTTCCATCAGACAAAAATTTAGTTATATGATGTGGTCCATCACTAGCCACATAAACATTATTAGAGCTATCAACAACTATATCAATTGGGTTTTGAATAGACCACTCGGTTATATAAGTACCGCTGGAACTAAATTTTTGAATACGATGATTATATCTATCAACTACATAAATATTATCGAAAGAATCAATTGCTGCCTCAAATTTACCTATGCCACTAAAAAGACCACTGGCAGAACCACAACCTCCCCAGCTAGCAATAAATTGCCTCTCAGCAGAAGTTGAATCATATTTTTTGATCAAACAATCATTTTTATCATAAATATAAATATTTCCATAAGAATCAAAAACCGAACCAAGCGGGGCGACTGGCTCTATATCTGTTTTTAAAAATCCAACAAAATTTCCAAAAGAATCAAATTCTGAAATACCCATACCTTTAGCTACATCAGAATAAAAAATATTATTATCGATAGGATTAACTGAAAAATTTTGACCAGGAGAAATATAAATAACAAACGTAGAGCCCCAAGTAACAATATGAGAAAAAGAACTATCAAATTTTTGAATACGATGATTACCAGAATCTACTACATAAATATAATCTAGTGAATTTAAGGCTATACCAACAGGATTTTTGAATTCTCCATCACCTAGCCCAGCTGAACCAAATTGGGACACATAAGCACCGGAAGAATCAAATTTTTGTATACGATTATTATAATGATCAACTACATAAATATAATCATGGCTATCTAAAAAAATATCAGTAGGATTTTTAAATTCTCCATCGCCTCCACCAGATGAACCAAATTGTGATACATAGGTACCATGAGAATCAAATTTTTGGATTCTATTATTACCATAATCAGTTACATAAATATTTTTTAAAGAATCTAAGGCTATACCAACAGGATTTTTGAATTCTCCATTGCCAGCACCATCTGAACCAAATTGAAATACATAAGTACCGGAAGAATCAAATTTTTGAACACGATTATTTTCAGAATCCACTACATAAATATTTCCTAAAGAATCAATAGAAATGCCTCTTGGGGTTTTAAATTGACCATTTCCAGAGCCAGGGGTACCAAATTGAGACACATAATTACCAGAGGAATCAAATTTTTGAATACGCTGATTTTCAGAATCCACTACAAAAATATTACCGGAAGAATCCAGAACTATCCCAATCGGGGTTTTAAATTGACCATTTCCAGAGCCAGGGGTACCAAATTGAGATAAATAATTACCAGAAGAATCAAATTTTTGAATACGATTATTTTGAGTATCAGTTACATAAATATTATCAGAAGAATCAATTGCCGCAAAGCTAGGTGTATAAAAATCACCATTATTTTGATAAAAAAACCTTAAATCTTGATAATAATCAGTTTTAACTCCTAAAGAAAATTTTTGAACACGATTATATTTATCGCTAATATATATATCGCCTTCTGAATTCATTTCAATATCAATAGCCTGGGAAATAGTGCCATCTTCTTTGTCTGGGTTTTCTGATAATTTGCCAGAAATAACTATTTCTAAAAAATTTCCATTAGAATCAAATTTCCTAATTTTATTATTATTTCCTTGATCAATTACATAAACATTATTTTCGTCATCAACAAGGATACCCATGGGATCCCAAAAATTTAAAGCCCCTTCACCCCAATTTCCCCACTGAGTTATAAAATTTCCGCTAGAATCAAATTTTTGCACTCTATTATTGTAAGTATCAGTAATATAAATATTATTTTTAGAATCAACCGCAATTCCATTAGGACTATTAAATTGACCAGGATCTGTACCGGGCGCACCCCATTTAGTAATATAATTACCAGAAGAATCAAATTTCTGAATACGATTATTATTTCTATCAACTACATAAATATTACCCTCGGAGTCTATGCCAATATCTTGAGGATTATCAAATTTTCCATCATCAACTCCATTTGACCCCCACTCCAAAAGAAACTCGCCCCTATAATTAAATTTTAAAACCTTATCACTATAGCCATCAACCAAAAAAATAACATCATTTCCGCTACCATCATCTCCTATGACTATTCCTTTGGGATCAGCAAATTGTCCTTCGCCTAAACCGGCATTATATATTTTTCTTTGATATTCATCATTGGAATTAAAAATCAAAACCTGGCGATTACCCTCATCGCTTAAATAAATATTGCCATTATTTGGAGAGATTGCCATCCAGCCTGGTCTTTCTATATAAGGAGTTTCTCCCGAGACAGCTGGGATAGAAATAGCTGATTCATAATCACCATATTCGCTAAAAGAATAAGAAAACGAATACCATAAAACTGAGATTATCAAAGCTAAAAAAATCCCAGAAAATAATAATATTTTTTTGTTTTTTGTTTTAAACATAAAAGTATAAATTAAATTTTATTTACTATAAAAAGACACTAATATTATACATTTTTTTCATGTTTTAAGCAATTTTTGTTATTATCTTCCAATAAAAATCTTAAATAAGCTTCAATAAAATAATCAATTTCTCCGTCCATAACATCATTTACTGTATTAACTGAAAAATTTGTTCGATGATCTTTTACCATTTGATAAGGTTGAAAAACATAAGAACGAATTTGCTTACCCCAAGTTCCTTGTCCAGCGCTACCCTTTATCTTTTTATTAACCTCGTCAGCTCCTTCTTTTTGTAATTGAAAAAGTTTTCCACGTAAAATCTCTAAGGCCCTCTCCTTGTTTTGATGCTGTGATCTTTCGCTTTGACAAGTGACCACTATATTAGTTGGAAGATGAACTATTCTAACGGCCGAATCAGTGGTATTAACGCTTTGACCTCCTGGTCCAGAGGAGCGATAAACATCAATCCTTAAATCCTTATCATTAATCTTGATGATTTCATCGCTTTTAATTTCTGGAATTACTTCTACTCCGACAAAAGAAGTGTGCCTCATGCTTTCAGCATCGAAGGGCGAGATTCTAACCAAGCGATGAACACCATTTTCACTTTTTAAATAACCATAGGCGTAAGGTCCACTAATTTTTATAACCGAAGTTTTAATACCAGCTTCATTGGCCACAATTCTGTCTAAAATTTCTACTCGAAAATTCTTTTTTTCAGAAAAACGCAAATACATTCTTTCTATCATTTCGGCAAAATCTTGAGCATCCACTCCCCCACTACCAGCATGAATTGATAAAATGGCATTATTATTATCACTCTCGCCCGAAAATAATAGCAAAAATTCTAGATCATAAAATTTTTTGGTTAATTCTTCATATTTTTTATTAATGTCATCATAAGCCGATTCATCCTGATATTCTCCTGACAAAGCAGCTAACTCCTCCATCTCTAAAATTTCTTGTTCTAATTTTTCAAAACGATTTATTTCCGATTTTAAATCTTCAGCTTCCTGGCTAATTAAAATAGCCTTTTCATTATCATTCCAAAAATCAGATTGCGAAATCAAAAAACCTAGATTCTGTAATCTATTTTTTTTATTTTCAATATTTAAGATTTTTTTAATCTTAATAACTCGTTCTCTTAAATCGTTTAATTTTTTTATTAAATTTTCCATTAAAAAAATATATCAAAAAACAAAATTAATTTTCCCAAGCACTACCTTGTCTAACTAATAATTCCGCTGATTTTTCTGTTTCGGACATAATCTCCTTAACTAATTTTTCCAATCTAATACCTTGAGAAGCCTTAAACAACAAAACATCTCCTTCTTCTATTTTATTTTTTAGAAATTCTCGGGCCTCATCAATTGATGAAAAATTAAATATTCTATCTTTATCAAATCCAGCTTCTATAGCTCCTCGACCAATATCGCGCGATTTTTCTCCTATTAAAAATATTAGATCCAATCCTATCTCGGCCATTTTTCTACCAATTAATTGATGACCTTCTTCAGTGTAGTGACCTAGCTCCAACATATCTCCAAAAACGACAATCTTACGACCATTCTTTAAATCTATTTTTTCTAAGGTTCTTAAAGCATTTAAACTAGACTCTGGAGATGAATTATAGGTATCATCAATAATAATAGAATTCTTTATACCTCCTAAAATATTCATTCTTCCTGGTATTGGTAAAATATTTCTTAAATACTCCGAAATTTCCACTAAATTTAAACCCAAATGCAAACCAGTCGCTAGGGCCACTAAAGCTGAATAGACTTGAGAGTTGGAAATAGCCTTAGGCAAATTTATTGGCATGACTGAACCTTGATGTTCTATTTTAAAATTAATACCATAAAAACTTTCTTTCAAAAAATCTTTCGGTAAAATAAAATTAATATCCTTAGCCAAAATATCAGCTCCCCTCTCAATGCCATAAAAAATAGTTTTACTTTTTATTTCTGAGGATAATTCTTTTAAATATTTATTATCATAATTTAAAAT
>CAZSNN010000019.1:0-4168 GCA_964608425.1 uncultured Gammaproteobacteria bacterium
ACCTTATCTAAATTAATTGATAAGAACAAGATTTGTGATGAAATTTTTTCAGGGAATGCTGGGGTGGCTTATGGTCCTATTTTGCCAAGTAGTTCCTCCTATAATGATTCTATCGAAAAATATGATTATAATTATGAGGAGGCCAATAATGCTTTAAATGAAGCTGGTTGGGACCTATTAACTATTAATGAAAGCGAATTGTCTTTGATAAAAAATATAATTGATTTAGAAAAACAGAAAAAAGATGCTGATGATAATCAAACATTAGAAGTTATTGATCAAGTTGACGAAGAATCTGAAATCGAAGAAAATATTGCCACCGAAGACAATGTTAGCAATAATTTATTAGATGAGCTAAACAAAAAAACTGAAGAGTTGAAACTGATTGACAAATGGGAAGTTAAAAAACATATTATTGAAAAACTATCCTTATCTGATGAAGAAAATTTGGGCTCTTGGAGATTTAAAAAGTCTAGCGACAAAGATAAGGTCTATGATTTTTTAACTATTAATTTAACTACGGTAGATTTAGTTGACAATGTCATGGTGGCCGAATTTATAAAAAATTCTTGGGGCAAAGCTGGGGTTAAAACTTTTGTAAAAATAATAAATCCCAACCAAGTTCAAACTGATATTATTAGACAAAAGAATTTTGAAGCTTTGCTTTTAAGTCAGGTAGTTGGTGGTGATCAGGATAATTATGCCTTTTGGCATTCTTCTCAAATAGGTGAAAATGGTTTAAATATTTCCGAATATAAAAATAAAGAAGTTGATAAATTATTAGAGGAAGCTAGAACTTCTTTAAATCAAGAAGAAAAAGTCGAAAAATATAAAAAATTTCAAGAAACTTTAAATAGTGACTTTCCTGTTATTTTCTTATATTTTCCAACTTACACATACACACAAAATAAAAAAATTAAGGGTTTTGATTTTGAAAACATTTTAAATCCAGCCGATCGTTTTAATAACGTTTCTCACTGGTATATAAAAGTTAATCGAAAATTAAAATTCTAAATCTCAAATATAAAATTTAATTTATTTGTTTTAATTCATTTTTGAAATAATTAAAACAAATTATTGTTATGATAAATAAATATAGAAGTTATTCTTCTGATCGTTCTAAAAATGATCGATCTTTAAATTTACCAAGAGAAAAAGCTAGTAATGCTTCTAGCGGAGAATCTCTTGTTTCTGGTGTTAGAACCAGGGCGTATAGTTCTGGAACAAATAATTCCAGAGCAAATAGTTCTAGATTAAATAATTCTAGAACAAGTGGGCCTAGAACAAGTGGTTCTAGTTCTTATAAAGGAAAAAATAATTTTGATCGGGGATCAAGATTAGTAAAAAGTTCACCAGCTAAAAATGTTGTTGAAATTAAGAGTCAGGATCGTGCTGGAAAGCTTAGAATTATGGTTTTAGGAGGACTTGAAGAAGTCGGTCGAAATATGACAGTTATTGAATATGAGGAGGAAATTATTATTATTGATATGGGTCTTCAATTTCCAGAAGAAGACATGCCAGGAATTGATTATATTATTCCCAACTCAACTTATCTAGAGGATAAAATTGATAGAATTAAAGCTGTTTTTATTACTCATGGGCACTATGATCATATTGGCGGAATACCTCATATTATGGGTAAGATCGGTAATCCTCCAATGTTTATGGGTAAGATGACTGCTGGACTAGTTCAAAAAAGAATGACTGAATATAAGAAAGCTCCAGTTTTAAAAATTAAAGAAATTACTGAAAACGATCGAGTAAAAATTTCTGATAAATTACAAGTTGAGTTTTTGCGAGTTAATCATTCTATTCCAGATTGTTTTGCTATTATTATCAGTACTCCTTTGGGTAAGGTTATTCATACTGGAGATTTTAAAATTGATTTCTCTCCAGTTAATGATAAGCCAGCCGACCTAAATCGGATTGCTCAATTGGGAGCCGAGAATATTTTGCTCTTAATGTCAGATTCAACTGATGCTACTCATCCTGGTTATCAAGTTTCAGAGTCAGCCATTGGAGATGAAATGGGAAAATTATTTGAAAAAATAACTGGCCGTATCATTATTGGAACTTTTGCCTCTCAATTAAGTCGTGTTCAAAAAATATTTGATTTAGCCAAGAGATATGGTCGTCGAGTTTCACTTCAGGGAAGAAGTATGAATGATAACGTTGATGTAGCTCATAAGATTGGATATTTGAAATTTGATCCTAAAATTATTGTTGAAGATAAAGATCTCAATAGATTACGTGATGATAAAATTATTATTATTGGAACTGGAGCTCAAGGTGAAAGCAATGCTTTTTTGTCCAGAGTTGTTAATAATGAGCATCGTACTGTTAGATTAAAGCCAGGTGATACCGTAATATTTTCATCTTCTGTTATTCCTGGTAATGAAAGAAGCATTCAAAATTTAATGGACATGGTTGTTAGACAAGGAGCTAAAATTATTCATTATAAAATGATGGATATTCATGCCGGAGGTCATGCTAAGGCCGAAGATTTAAAATTGATGATGCGACTAGTAAACCCTCAATATTTTATGCCCATCGAAGCTAATCATTACATGCTCCAAGCTCATGCGGAATTAGCTGAACAAATTGGAATTCCTCGAGAGAATATTTTTGTAGCTGATAATGGCCAGGTGGTTCAATTCAAAAAAGGCACTAAAATGATTATTAATAAAAAATATGAAGTTTTGGGAGAATTAACCAAAGAGAAGGTTCCGACTGATTATGTTATGGTTGATGGTTTGGGAGTGGGAGATGTTTCTAGTATAGTTTTACGTGATCGTCGTGTTATGGCCGAGGATGGCATGATTGTAGCCATTGTTACTATTGATTCTAAAACTGGAGAATTAATTGGTAGTCCGGATTTAATTTCTCGTGGCTTTATTTATATGAAAGAAAATCGAGATCTAATTGAGAAAACTAGAACTAAAGTTAAAATGATTGTTAAAGATAAAAATCCTAATACTCCGGCTGATGATGATTATATTAAAAACAAAATTAGAAATGAAGTTGGACAATTTTTATTTACTTCCACCAAAAGAAGACCGATGGTTTTGCCGGTGGTAATAAAAGTTTAAAAGAATTAAAACCAAATATTTCTTTAAAAAGCAGAAAACTAGTTTTCTGTTTTTTGTTTGTTTTAGCCACATTTTATAGGGGTTGACTTTTTATTATATTTATGTTAATAATTTAATATACTTAGAACATTAAAAAACTAAAAATATATACAATGAAAGCCAGGGAAAAATTTTCTTTGAGCAACCACATTATGTTTCTTATAGATAAAAAATATCTATATGAAGTGATGGAGAGTCTGAAGGAAGTTTATCGGGATGGTATCACAGAGGAAGAGCTGTATCCACCCGGGAAAATATTAACGTATTCTTCCATCGTGGCGGAAGAATATGCCGGATTTTTTATCCGGCTCGATAAAGCCCAAAAAAAACAAAATATTTCTGGAGAAGAAGTTCATGTGACCATGAATTTGTTCTTCAACAATTAACGCTTCTGAAAAATCAGGAGCGTTTTTATTTATTTATTCTATCGTAAGCGGGGTTTACACCTTTAGCTTTATTTGGTATATTAAAAGAGTAAGATAACATTAAAAATATAGGTATTGACTAAATTTCTATTTTATGATATAATTTGGTTATAGTAATATTAGAGTAATAAAAATTACTTTGATTTTTAACCTATAATTAATTTAATAATTAATTAAAACTAAGTTTTATTAATTATTTATAAAAACAATATGAATTTTGAAAACACTAACGTCAAAGAGACAAAAGAAAAAGGTAAAGTTGAGAGCACTAACGAAGTACAAGACACTATTAGTAAAGCCGAAGCTTTTGAAAAGGCTCAAGCTGAATTCTTTTCTGCCGAAGAAGCAGAGAAATCCAGGGTTGAAGAGGGGGTCGGGGTGGCACAAAAAAAGATTTATAAATTTAAAGAAGGCTCCGTGGGTGTTACTGTTGAGGTTGATGGTAATCAAGCAGAACGAATAAAAATTCCAGAAGGTTTACAAAAATTAAATATTTCGGTAGAGGATATCAAAAAATTAAACGAAGGATTAGAAGACTCTACTGCCATTAAATCTTATAATAGCATGGTTTTGTTACTAGCTGAAAAATTGGGCAAATCTATGGAATCGCAAAAT
>CAZSNN010000019.1:4268-12740 GCA_964608425.1 uncultured Gammaproteobacteria bacterium
AATAAAAAAAATCTTGATAATATTTACGAACAAATGATCACAGATTTAGCTAAAACAATTGGTGTTGACAGTAATTTTGTTCAGGAAGCAAACCAAGCGGTTAGAGATGGAGAAAAATATAATGATTTACATTACTCTAAAGGCACATCAGAGACCGTTAAAAGCGGGAAGACTCACTCAGGAAGTGCTGGAACAGTTGGTTCTATAATTAAAGAAGCAGAATTTGTTATTGACTTTGATAAAATAGATTCTAAATATTCAGATTTGAAGTCAGTTGAAAATAAATATAAGAAAGCTGCTTAATAGTGTAAACGGATATATAAAAAACAGGAGATTTAATCTCCTGTTTTTGTTTAAGACATCTTAATTGTTGTGAGTTTTTCTTATTTTACTTATACAGAAACCGAGAATTGCTCCCAATATTATTAGCCCCAAGGAGATAAGAAATTCTTTGTTCATTATCGGCCAAATATTTTGTTGTTTAATAATTATTTCTTGATTGTTGATAAATTGACTTTCTATGGTTTGTTTAAAGGGCCAAATTTTGTTTAAAGCTCCTAACATAAAACCAATTAGAATCATCAGAGTTGGTTGATAATGTTTTTTTAAAAGAAAATTTAAAAATTTACTAAAAGAGATTAATCCAATTAAACAACCTATAATGAACAATATTATAAAAATCAGGTTGTCTTGATAAAAAGGATTTTTTAAAAGTGAAATAATAAACTCATATTTGCCTAGTAGTAATAGAATAAAAGCTCCGCTTATCCCTGGTAATATCATGGCACAAATAGCAATAGCCCCACTTATTAAAATCATTAAGTAGGTATTGGGAGTAGTGGCTGGTGTAGCTAGACTAATTGTCCAAGCAATAATAAACCCAATTATTAAAAAAATAATTTCACTTATTTTGATCTTCTTTCGTGGTAATAATAAGATGGCGGATATTAATATTAATCCTAGAAAAAAACTATATAAGTATACGGGGTAATTTATTAAGGTCCAGCTTATAATTCTAGCTAAACTTATTATGGCTACAAAAATTCCTAAAACTAAGAAGATAAGAAAACTTATATCTAGTGGTTTAAAGGCTTTTTTAAATTTTAGTTTTAAAATATTTTTTAAAAAATCTAAATTTATTAATCTAATTTGATCAATTATTTTAGTATAAATATTTAAAATTAGTGCCATGGTTCCGCCCGATATTCCCGGGATAATATCAACTGACCCCATAGCGAAGCCCTGTAAAAATGTTTTGATAGATTTTTTCATATATTTTAATTATAGAGGTTATTAAAGTTTATGTCCATAATCCATTTTTTGAGCCTCTTGATTTTTTTTAATAAATAAATTATAATCTTTTTATAAATTTAATATGCCTTTTATAAATATTCTGGATACCAGGCGTCCAGGAACTTTCTACTTAATAATAAGAGAAGGTTAACTCATTCTTTTTTTATTTATAATAAATTTAATTATAGATAAATTACAATCAATATGAGTGAAGATAAAAAAAATAGCCATGTTTTAGAGGCTTTATTAGAACAAGATAAAATTAAAATTCCTCGAGAAAATGATATTGTGGTTGGTAAGGTGGTTTCAGCCTCAAAATCAGAGGTTAGACTTGATATTGATGGAGTTTTTATTGGAATTGTTCGTGGTCCAGAATTATACTTTGAGGATGAAGAATTTGCTAACTTAAAACCAGGCGATGAAGTTGAAGCTACTGTTATTGACGAGGAAAATGAAAGAGGTGAATTAGAACTATCCTTTAAACGAGCTGGGCAAGAAAAAGCTTGGAGTAAATTAGATCAAGCTTTAAAAGACAAGGAAATTGTTAAGGTTAAAGTAGTAGAGGCTAATAAAGGTGGATTATTGGTTAAATATTATCAAATAGCTGGCTTTTTACCAGTATCTCAATTATCTCCAGAAAATTATCCTAGAGTAAGCGGCGGTGATAAGACTAAGATTCTAGAAAAATTAAAATCATTTATTGGTCAAGAATTTGAGGTTAATGTTATTAATCTTGGTCAAGATTCTGATAAAATTATTTTTAGCGAGAAAGATGTTTGGAATAAAAAACAAAAACATATTATTGATAAATATAAAGTTGGTATGGTGGTAGATGGAACAATCTCGGCGGTAACTAATTTTGGAGTATTTATTAGTTTTGGCGAAGGGATGGAAGGTTTAATTCATATTTCAGAATTAGCTTGGCAAAGAATCGAATCTCCGGAGAAAATTTATAAAGTTGGGGATTCTATTAAAGCTGAAATAGTAAATTTAGATAATAATAAAATATTTTTAAGTGCTAAAAAAATTGTTGAAGATCCCTGGAAAAAAGCAGTAGAAAAATATAAAGCTGGAGATATTGTTAAGGGGCAAATTTTAAAGATCAATCCTTTTGGTTTATTTGTAAAACTAGATAATGAAATTCATGGATTAGCTCATATTACTCAATTAGGAATTAATGTCAAAGAAAAAATAAGTGATATGTTTAAAACTGGAGATGAATTAGATTTTGAAATTTTATCTATTTCTCCTAATGATCATCGTTTGGGTTTAAAATTAGTTAAAGAAGGGAAAAAGGTCAAAACTATTAAAGAGGATAAAAAGGAAGACAAAAAGGAAGATAAAGAAAAACCTGCAAAAAAAGATAAAAAAGAAAAAGAAAAAAAGACTGATAAGGAGGTTAAACCCAAAAAAACAAAAAAAGAATAATTATCTAAAAAACAAGAGGAATAAAATTCTCTTGTTTTTTATTTGTTTTTAAAATTAAATTATTATATAATAATATTACATAATAATTAATATTTTTTATATGAAAGGAATTTTTAAGAATTTTTTATTGTTTTTCTTTGTTTTTTTAGTAATTGCTAGTATTTTTACTATTTTTACTGAAAAAAAGAGTCAGATTGAAATTATCGGAATAAATGATTTTATTTCTTTAGTTGAAGACGAACAAGTTTCTGAAATAGAAGTAGTTAGTAATAAAATAAATATTACTCTTAATTCGGGAGATAAAAAAATTACCAAAAAAGAAACCGGAGAATCATTTTCTAGTTTGATCAGTAATTTTTCGGTTGATCCAGAAAAATTATCAAAAATTGATATTGTTGTTAAAGAAGAAGATGGTTTTGGGGCTTTTATGATTTCTTTGTTGCCATTTTTAATTCCATTTTTATTAGTAATAATTTTTCTTTATTTTATGATGAAGGGAGTTTCGGGAGCTAATTCTAAGGCGATGATGTTTGGCCAATCTCAGGCTAGAGAATTTGATAATAATCAAAAGAATAAAGTAACCTTTAAAGATGTAGCTGGAGCCAAGGAGGCTAAACAAGAATTAAGCGAAGTGGTTGATTTTTTAAAATTTCCTAAAAAATTTCATGAATTGGGAGCTAAGATTCCTAAAGGAGTTTTGCTTTTAGGCAGTCCTGGAACCGGAAAAACTTTGATGGCTAAGGCAGTAGCTGGAGAGGCTAATGTTCCTTTTTATAGTATTTCTGGGTCAGAGTTTGTGGAAATGTTTGTGGGCGTAGGAGCTTCTCGAGTTAGATCATTATTTCAAAAAGCCAAGAAGAATTCTCCTTGCATAGTTTTTATAGATGAAATTGATGCTGTTGGCCGTCGTCGTGGAGCTGGTCTGGGAGGATCTCATGATGAAAGAGAGCAAACTTTAAATCAAATTTTAGTAGAGATGGATGGTTTTGATCCTAGTGTTAATATTATTATTATTGCTGCTACTAACAGGCCCGATGTATTAGATCCAGCTTTGCTTCGTCCAGGCAGATTTGATCGTCAGGTTGTTATTGATTTGCCAGACTTAAAAGATAGGGAAGAAATATTAGAGGTTCATGCTAAAAAGAAACCAATTGAAAAAACTATTAAATTAAAAAGAATTGCTGAAAGAACCCCTGGTTTTAGTGGAGCTGATTTGGCTAATGTTTTAAATGAAGCAGCTATTTTAGCTGCTCGACAAAATAAAAAAATTATTGAAATACCAGATTTGTTTGAGGCTATCGAAAAAGTTATGATGGGGCCAGAAAGAAAAAGTCGTGTTATTACTGAAGAGGAGAAAAAAATAACAGCTTATCACGAAGCTGGTCATGCCTTGGTGGCTCATTTTTCACCCAATGCTGACCCGGTTCATAAAATATCAATTATTGCTCGCGGACAGGCCGGTGGTTATACCTTAAAATTGCCCTCTTTTGATAAGCGCATGTATTCTAAAAATTATTTTATAGATGAAATTGCTGTTTTATTGGCTGGTCATTTAACCGAAAAAAAGATATTTGGGGAAGTTACTACCGGGGCTACTTCAGACTTAAGAAGGGCTACTAATATAGCTAAAAAACTCATTACTGATTATGGTATGAGTGAAAAATTAGGTCCTCGAACTTTTGGCGAAAAAGAAGAAATGATATTTTTAGGCAGAGAGATTCATGAGCAAAGAGATTATAGCGAAAAAATTGCTGAGCTAATTGATGAAGAAATTACTAAATTTATAAAAGAAGGGGAGAGACGAGCCGAAGAAATTATTGATAATAGAAAAGAGGAATTGGAAAAAATAGTAAAAGCGTTACTTGAAAAGGAGACTATTGAAAAAGAAGAATTTGAAAAGATTGTTAGTAATAAAAATTAAAAATATTTTAGCTTTATTGACTATTATAATTTTTTAAATTATACTTGTTTATATTAAGCTAATTGGTTTAATATAAATTCTAAAGTTTTAACTTGAAAACACTATGTCTGTACCAAAGAAAAGAAAAACCAGGTCATCTGTTGGCCAAAGTCGTTCTCATGATGCTTTAAAAACCAAAACTTTAAATAATTGTTCAAAATGCGGACAAGCAATTTTACCACATACTGCTTGTAGCTTTTGTGGGAATTATAAAGGAAAAACAGTTTTAAAGGTTAAGAGCAAAAAAGTTACTAAATAAAATAAAAACAAAGCGCTATTCAGGGCTTTGTTTTTGTAATCTTAAATATGGCTAATCGACATTTATCTAGAACCATTGCTATGCAAACTTTGTTTGTGTGGGATTTTAATAATCAAAAAAAAGACCTTAAGGAAATAGTAAAAGAAAATTTTTCTAATTTTGCTCCAGAGTTTGATGATGGAGGTTTTGTGGAAGAATTGGTTTCCGGTGTTTTTAAAAATATTAAGGCTATTGATGATTATATAAAAAAATATGCTCCTGAGTGGCCGATTGATCAGATAACCATTATCGATAGAAATGTTTTACGCTTAGGTGTTTATGAATTAGTTTTTTCAGAAAAAATTCCACCTAAGGTGGCTATTAATGAAGCTATTGAGGTAGCTAAAAATTTTGGCGGAGATTCTTCCGGAAAGTTTATTAATGGAGTTTTGGGCTCTATTTATTCTAACATGTCTGAAGAGGAAAAAGCCAAAAAAGAAATTCTTTCTGTTAAGGATAAACAAGAAGATATTTCTGAAAAAGACAAGAGTGATTCTAACAAAAATAATTAAGAAAATAAATAATAAAAAAGTAAAATAAATTATAATTTTTGATTTTAATATGATTAAAATCAGTGATTATAATTTACTCTACCTATGAGTAATTTAAAAAACTTAGAAAAAATTATTAACGTAAAGTTTAATAATATCGACTTATTGCAACAAGCTTTAGTCCATCGTTCTTTTATTAACGAGCATCCTGATTTTAGAGTTGGCCACAATGAAAGACTAGAATTTTTAGGGGATGCCGTTTTAGAAATAATCATTACTGAATATTTGTTTGTAAATTTTCCAGATAAACCAGAGGGAGATTTAACCAATTGGCGAGCCAGTTTAGTAAATTCTAAAATGCTTTATCAAGTTGCTAAAAATCTTAATTTTGAAGAATATTTATTATTATCCAAAGGAGAGTCTAAGGATAAAGATTCTAAGGCTAGACAATATATTCTGGCTGATTCAGTGGAAGCCATTATTGGGTCTATTTATTTGGATCAAGGCTTGGAAGCTGCTAAAAATTTTATATTTAAAAATGTCATTATTAATTTAGATGATATTATTAAAAATAAAACATATTTAGATCCGAAGTCTCGGTTCCAAGAAATTGCCCAGGAAATTGTTGGTGTCACTCCTGGTTATAAAGTTTTAAAAGAGGAGGGGCCTGACCATGCTAAAAAATTTACTATTGGTCTTTTTTTAGAGGAAGAATTAGTTTCTGTGGGAGAAGGATTTTCAAAGCAAGAGGCTCAAACTGATGCGGCTGAAAAAGGTTTACAGGCAAAAAATTGGTCATAATTTAAATATATGGATTTCAAAAAAATATTTGAAATTGCTGTCTCAAAAAATGCTTCTGATGTTCATTTGGTTCATGGTTTCCCGCCAATTATTAGAATAGATGGCGATCTTTTTGGTTTAGAAATACCTTCTTATAAAATTTTTCCATTGTCAGCCGACCAATCTTCTAGGTCGGAAAATGTTTTAGAATCGGAAGACTTAATTTCTAATAAAAAAATTATTAATTCTGATTTTTTGAATAAGACCTTAGAGGAAGTTTTAACCAAAGAACAATTAAAAATATTTTTAGAAGAAAAAGACTATGATTTTGGTTATCAAATTGATAATTATCGTTTTAGAGTTAATTTATCATATGAAAGAGATAATTTAAAATTAGTAGCTAGAATTATTAGTCATAAAAAACCGATTTTAGAAGACATTGATATGCCATCTCAGGTCACCGATCTTTTAAAATTAAAACAAGGATTAATTTTAGTTACTGGTCCTACTGGCTGCGGAAAATCAACTTCTCTAGCTGCTATGATTAATTATATAAACGATAATCGTAATTGTAATATAGTGACCTTTGAAGATCCAATAGAATTTGTTTTTAAATCTAATAAAAGTATTATCACTCAAAGACAATTAGGAACTGATATGAATTCTTTTGCTAGTGGTTTAAAGCATGTTTTGAGACAAGACCCCAATGTTATTATGGTGGGAGAAATGAGAGATTTAGAAACTATCTCCACAGTGATAACCTTGGCTGAAACTGGTCATTTAGTTTTGGCGACCTTACACACTAGAAATGCTTCTCAGACTATCGATCGTATTATTGATATTTTTCCACCACATCAGCAAAACCAGATTAAAGCCCAGTTATCCCTAATTTTGTCAGCTGTTGTTTCTCAGGTTCTTATTCCTAAAAAGGGTGGTGGTCGAATAGCCGTTCGAGAAATCATGATTAACAATACGGCTATTTCTAATTTAATTAGAGACCAAAAAATTTCTCAAATTAAGAATGTTATTGAAACTCATTCGACCGAAGGCATGATGAGCTTTGAGAGAAGTTTAAAAAATTTATACGAACGAGGGCTGATAACTGAAGAAGAAGCTAGAAATTTCTTAAACAATAGAATTATTTTTGGTTAATTTTTTTATAGATATTCTTACCATCGCTTATTATAGTAATCGTTCCGTCTAAGTCAGTTCGGAACGTTTTTATTTTTAGTTTTTCTAGTCTCTTTAAAACTCTTAAACTAGGATGATTAAATTTATTATTTTTACCTACCATAATAATAGCTATTTGAGGGTCAATTTTTTCTAAGAATTCTTGTTGGCTAGAAGTAATAGAGCCATGATGCCCGATTTTTAAAACATTACTTTTTATATTTATTTCTTTTTTTAGAATTTCATTTTCAACTTCAATTTCAGCATCTCCCATAAATAAGAATTTAGAATTTTTACAATTTAGTTGACTAATTATTGAAGAATTATTTAGATTATCAATTTCTTTATTGTAAAAGTTTTCCCAAGGGAATATTATATTGAGATCACAATTTTTTCCTAATTTGATAGATTGGTTTTTTTGAGGCACAAGAAGGGAAATATTTTTTTTCTCTATTTCTTCTAATAATTCTAAATAAGCCGAAGAGTCATAAACAATTCCGGTATACATAATGTTCTTAATTTTATAGTTTTTTATTATTTGAATTAATCCGATGATGTGATCGTCGTGGGGATGAGTTATCATTATCAGGTCTATTTTTTTATTCCACCAAGGAATCTTTTTATTTAAATCATTTATGCCCTGACCGCTCCCAAAGTCTATGAGGATTTGATGCTTCTCTGGAGTTTTTATAAAGATAGCATCACCTTGTCCTACGTCGATAAAAGAGACTTCTAAATTATTATTTTTTTGGTAACAATAATAGTTGTAAGAAATATAAATTAGTCCTAATAATATTCCCAGAGCTACTATTATCCTTTTTATTGTTTTTTGTTTGTGTTTTTTCATATCTTTATTTTTACTTATTTAAAATAAATGTTTTTTAAATTTTTTTTAAATATAACAAAAAATAATTACTTTACCCTTTATTTATAAGGTGTTGACAAAGGTTTAAAAATACTATATAATATAAACTAGTTTATAAAAAATATTGATCTGTTCAAAAATAAATTATGTTTATTAAATTTTTATTCCCAAATAAAAATTAGCGGCT
>CAZSNN010000020.1:0-11815 GCA_964608425.1 uncultured Gammaproteobacteria bacterium
ATTCCCATTCCCGCCGCGATTCCATCCCTGAAAGAGGATGATATCCCTATTAGGAAGGAAAATACCAAAGTGTTTCCTGTTTGGGCGCCAATGGCATTTTTGATCCTGTTCCTGGGGGTCTCTATAATAGATGTACCGAAGTCATACATTGCAATCAATAATAATGTTGCTAGGGAGGTAAAAATTATTCCCGTAAAAATTCTTGTTAGAACGGGGTTTATTATGACCGTTAATATTCCCAGCAGGCCAACGATAGATCCTATTTTTATTCCTAGAAAAAAACTGTTTTTTAAACAAGGCTCTTCTTCCTCGTCATAATGATTAAAGTCACTAATTTCTGTATTTTTGTTTTTTATTTCTAAAAAATATATTATCCCAATAAAAATAAAGATAAACAATAATAAGAAAATAATGTTCCACCAATTAGAAGTGTTTAATAAAAAGAGTTTAGGAATTGGTAGGGGGATGGTAGAGTTTTCTGGCAAAAGCTTTATTTCAGCAGTGCCAGAGAGGCATCCCGAAAATAATAATAATATAATTGTTAATATCAGCAAAATTGCCGATATTAACCACATCTTTTTGTGATTTTTTTTCGGTTTCATTTCTTTGATATTTTAGTTTATATTTATTTTAAAGATCTTTTAGCTTACATTTAAGTATGGAACATTTTGACAAAAAAGTCAATATTTTGACAAAAGCTAATTTTTGTTTTAATATTTTTATATAATTATTTATTTTTAATTTTATGAAAGATAAATTTGGTCAATTTAAAATTGATTTTCCTGAACATCCGGAGAAAAAAGAAAAACCTTGGTTTACTAAAGAACAATTAGATGATTTATATACGGATGAAGAGGGAGAAACCGAACAAGATCAATTAGAATATGCTTATTGGATTAAAAAGTTTGGTAATAAAAGATTGTTGGAAACCAAAGATAATAATCTTGAAACAGAAAAGGAAAAAGCTTTAAATAAGATTAAACAGATTTTAGGAGATATGAAAAAAGAAGTTCGATTAAGGTTAATAAAAGAGTCTGGTTTAAATACTTTTTCTGATAATCAAAATTATTTTTCAGATTTTGATAAAGTGGCTAAAATTGCTAATAGATTAAAAGTAGAAAGAAATCCTTTGGGTTATAGACTATTAAGTGATATAGGCTCTTATCGAGTTTTAAAAACTATTGAAAAAAGAATTGAGGAGGGGGATTATAAAAAAATGGCAAAATATTTTTCTGATTTAGAAAAGAAGGGAACATTATCTTCTTTAGAGATAACTAAATCATCTCGCTATTTATTCATAAAAGAAATATTGAACCAAGTAAAAGAGGAAAGCCTAGCTTAAAATTTTTACCCCTTATTAAAAGGCTCCCTGCGGGAGTCTTTTTTGTGTTTTACTGATAAATATGGCATAATTTAAGTATGAAAAAATTTAGAATTTTCCTATATAGTTTTTTGTTTTTAGCTATTATTGTTTTAGCCTTTTTTTATTTGGCTCCCTTTGGAAAAATAACATATCGTCATAATTTTTCTAGACAATATTTGTTAGGTAAGGGATTTTTTCATAAATTTGGACCCAGCGAGAGAATTGTTGATAATAAAATAATGGGAGATCCAGTTTATTTTTATTTAAATTCTCCGAGAAATTTTTCTCAAGCTAAATTAAAAATAAAATATAAAATTAGTCCTCAGGCCCTAGAAAACAATAGGTTTATAAATATTGAGACCGGGGTCTTGGTAGATAAAGAAAATTGGCGATACAACCTCAACCCCATTTTTAATAATGTTTTATTAAATACTTTTAGTGATCAAAATATTCAAATAAATGATGACTTATTTTTTTATCAAAAAGATAATAATTTTAAAAATTATCAAGATTTTTTAGATAATAATGATTTTTCTTCATCCGTTTTTTATAATTATAATTTTAATTATGAATATTTTCTACCAGATTATCAGCCTCGAGGTAATAATGAGAATTTAGTTATCAAAAATATTAGGGGCTCACATTCTTTTTATGTTTATTTGAAAGACGAAGATTTAAAAATAGATTTTTCTTTTTTGAACGAATCTAAAAATGATAAAAGTAATTTACCCAAAAATTTATCGATTTTTGTCTATTATCAAGATAAAATAATCTTTTCTGAAAATAATTCTTTTCTTGATAATAATTATTTGGAATATTTATTAAATTTGCCTAGCTTGCCAGAAGGTGCCTACAAGATTGAAATTAAGACTGACGATGATGTTCTAATTAAGGATATTAATACTAAATTATCAAAATTAGTTTTTATAAATAGGGTTTGGTTAGATAATCAAAGTTCTGGATTTGTTTTGTTTTCCAATAAAAACAATTTTAGAATTAAGGCCTTAGAATCTCTTTGTTTAGGAAAAATAAAAATAAATGAAGATGATTTTTTAATTGATAAGATATTTCAGCAATTTAATATTAATGTTGATAAAAAGGAGACTGACTCAGCTCAATTGATTGAGATAGAATCGGGTTCTTGTGGATTTTTGTTTGAGAATAATGGTTTGTTTTCTTTTTCCCAAGAATCTTTCTTTAATCCTACTCTAGACAAATTAGATGAATTTACCGATACTGAAAAAATTGATTTTATTCTTGGCAATTTTAGATTCCCGGAAGAGGTGGGCGATTATTATGTTTCTGAGGTAAATATAGACTTGATTAATGCTATTAGGGAAAAAGATGGTTATAATTTTATTATTTCGGCTCCTTTTTTAAAAAACATAGCCGAAGAACAATATATTGAAATTAAAGAAATAGAGATAGAGTTAATTGGGAAGAATTTATTTACAAAAATAAAAGAAGAAATCAATGAAAAATTTAAGAGATAAAATAGCAAAATATATTCAGGAATTATTTTATTTTTTTGGTATAGCTTTTATATTATTTTTTTTGTTGGAAATGATTTGGCCTAATATTGTTCTGGCTCACTTTAATCTTAATTTTTTATTATTGGCCTGGATATTGTCTTGGTTTTATTTATTGTCTAATAAAAATAATTAGTTTTTTTTAATCATTATGATATAATAATTCTATGAAAATAAACAAATTTTTAAATCCTAAATATGTAGCTGTCGTTGGTGCTTCTAGCGATTCAACTAAGGTGGGTCGAAAGATTTTTGATAATTTAATTTTAAATAAAAAATCAAAGGTTTTCCCTATTAATAATAAAGAAAAAAAAATTGCTGGATTTTTAGCTTATCAAGATGTTTCTAGCTTGCCAATAAAAGATTGGGAGGGCTTGTTAGTAATTATTGCTATTCCAGCCAAATTTGTTTTAGATGAGATAATTAAATGTTCTAAATTGGGTATTAAAAATTTTATAATTATTAGCGCTGGTTTTAAGGAAGTTGGTGGACTGGGTGTTGAGATGGAGAAAAATATAATAAATTTAGCCCAGAGAGAAAAATTGAATATATTAGGACCAAATTGTTTAGGCTTTATCAGTGGTGATATTTCCTTAAATGCTACTTTTTCTAATTTCTCTCCCGATAAGAAAATTATTAGAAAAAATAATATAGCTTTTTTGTCGCAATCCGGAGCTATTGGTAGCGCTGTTTTGGATTGGGTGACTAATAAAAATATTGGATTATCTTATTTCATTAGCCTAGGGAATAAGGCGGTTTTAAATGAAAATGATTTTTTAGAGCATTTCTATCAAGATAAAAATACAGATTTAATTGTGGCCTATTTAGAAGAAATTTCTCAAGGTCCTAGATTTTTGGAATTAGTTTCTAAAATAAGTAAGACTAAACCAGTAGCAATTCTAAAAGCTGGTAAAACCGAGGCTGGTAGTAAAATGGCCTCTTCTCATACTGGAAGCTTGGCTGGTTCACACGAAATTACTTTATTAGCTCTAAAAAAATCTGGGGCAATTATTCTAGAAAATATTAATGAATTATATAATTTAATGAGATTGATAAGGGGGCCTATCAAAGATATTTCTGGAAAATTGGCGATAGTCTCTAATGCTGGTGGGCCAGCAGTCTTAGCGACCGACGAAGTCTCCTTGCAAAAAATGTTCTTAGCTAATTTTTCCAGTGAAACAAAAAATAGCTTAAAAAAAGATCTTCCTGTCTTTGCTAATATAAAAAATCCCTTAGATATTTTGGGTGATGCCGGTCCTGATAGATACGAAAAGTCTTTAAGAATGATTTTAAAAGATAAGAATGTTTCCTCGGTCTTGATTTTATTAACTCCTCAAAGCATGACGCAGGTTGCGGCCACGGCCGAAGTAATTGGAAAAATTAAAACTGAGTACCAAGAAAAAAATATTGTAACTTGTTTTTTGGGAGGGCTAGAAATTGCTAAGGGTAAAAAAATATTAGCAAAATATTTAGTGCCAAACTTTGACTCTCTGGAAGAGGCTATTGGAGTTTTAAATAAAATAGAAAATTATAAAAACAATAGAAAGAAAATAAAAAAATATATAAGGCAGCCAGAGTCTAATAAAATTTTTTCTAAAGATTCTGGAGTAGCTGACTATTTAAAATCTTTCCAACTTTTAAAAGATTTTAATATTAAAACTGTCCCCACTAAGAAAATAGATTGGAAAAACATTAAAACAGAACAATTAAAAAAAATAAAATATCCTATTGCCATTAAATTTGTTGGTCCTGACTTTTTACATAAAACCGACAAAAGGGCTATTTTTTTGAATATAAGCAAGGAATCAGAAATTAAAGACATAATTAATGATTTTAAAAATAGAGTTTTAAGTAAAAAAATATCCGATCAAAATTATATAGTCTATCAACCGATGTTAGAAAGTAATTTAGAATTAATTTTAGGCATGAAAAGGGATGCTGTTTTTGGACCAATTATTCTTTTAGGCCTGGGAGGAATTTATGCCGAGGTTTATAAAGATACAGTTATGGAATTAGTAAGTGTTAGTCGAGATGATATTAAAAAGATGATTTCTGGTTTAAAAATATGTCCAATTTTGACTGGAACTAGAGGTCAAAAGGGAATTAATATAGATAAGTTGGTAGAGACGATTTTTAATTTTTCTAAAATAGCCTCTTCTTATAAAAATATTTCTGAAATAGATATTAATCCTTTATTTGTTAATAAAAAAACAATAATAGCGGCTGATATCAGAGTTATAACAAAATAATCGTTTATGAATATTAATATAAAAAAAATATTTAAAAAAAGAAGTAGCGGGATCACCGCTGCGGCTATTTTAGTAGGAACTTTTTCTTTGTTGTCTAGGGTCTTGGGTGTTTTTAGGGATAGGATTTTGGCTGGAGAATTTGGAGCTGGTGAAATTTTGGATGTTTATTATTCAGCCTTTAGAATTCCAGACTTGATCTATAATTTATTAATTTTGGGTGCTTTGTCAGCTGGATTTATCCCAGTTTTTTCTGCTTTAATAAAAAAAATGAAATGTAATGATGATTTTTATTTTTGTTATTCTAAGGAAGAAAACAAAGAGGCTTGGAATTTGGTTAGTAATATTTTAAACGTTTTAATAATTGTCTTATTATTTTTTTCTATTATTGGTTTAATTTTCGCCCCTCAATTAATAGATTTAATTGCTCCGGGATTTTCTCCAGAATTAAAGGAGTCAGCTACCACTTTAACTAGAATTATGTTTTTTTCTCCTTTGTTTTTAGGAGTATCTAGTTTATTGGGAGGGGTGTTGCAGTCTTTTAAAAATTTTTTAATGTTTTCTTTGGCTCCAATTTTTTATAATCTAGGAATAATAGCTGGAGCAGTTTTTTTTGTTCCTATTTTAGGAATATCTGGTTTGGCTTGGGGTGTAGTTTTGGGAGCTTTTCTACACATGATTATTCAAGTTCCTTCGGTTAAAGTTTTAGGATTCAGGTGGAAAATTTTTATTAATTTAAAAGATAGAAGTTTGCGAGAAATTTTTAAAATGATGGTTCCTCGAACTTTGAGCTTGGCTATTTCACAAATTAATTTATTAGTAGTTACTATTATAGCCTCTACTTTAGCGGCTGGATCTTTAACTATTTTTAATTTTGCTAATAATTTGCAATCCTTTCCTATTGGTATATTTGGAATTTCTTTTGCGGTGGCTGCTTTTCCGGCCTTGTCATCAGCTGCTTTCAATAATGAAAAATTAATTAAAAATTTTTCCTATGCTTTGAGGCAAATTTTATTTTTTATAATTCCATCAACTATCTTATTAATAACATTGAGAGCTCAGGTTATTAGGGTTGTTTATGGAACGGGAGAATTTTCTTGGGCTGATACGGTTTTAACTATTGATGCCTTGGGTTTTTTTGCTTTAAGCTTATTTGCTCAGGCTACTATTCCGCTTTTAACTAGAGTCTTTTATGCTCGACTTAATTCTAGAGTACCATTTTATATTGGTTTAATTGTGGTAATTATTAACATATTTCTATCTTTATTCTTGGGAAAGAGAATGGGAGTGGCGGGATTAGCTTTGGCTTTTTCTTTGTCGAGTATTTTAAATTTTATGATTTTGTGGATGTGGCTATATTTTGAAATTGGAGACCTAGATCAAAAAAAGATAATTAATTCGGTAATTAAATTTTCGGTAGCGGGATTAGCTTCTGGATTTGTTATTCAGATCGGAAAATCCTTAGTGTGGCCATTTATTGATATGACTAAATTTTTAGGAGTATTTACTCAAGGAGCCGTAGCCGGCCTATTTGGCTTGGGAATATACTTTTTATTATGTTATGCTATGAAGAGCGAAGAAATGATGGAATTAATTGATGTTGTTAAGAGAAAATTGCCGTTTAGTAATAAGACTAAAAAAATTGATGAAATCCCCGACCAAAGTGAAGTCAGGGGATTATAGGCTTCTTGATTTAATAGAAATAATCCAGTAAGATAATAATTCATTAAAGATATTATAAGTTATAATAAATATGATCGAAAAAATTAGAAATTTTTGTATAATTGCTCATATTGATCATGGTAAGTCAACCTTGGCTGATCGTATGCTTGAAATTACCAAAACTGTTGATAAGAGAAAAATGAAGGATCAGATTTTGGATGGTATGGATATTGAAAGAGAACGAGGTATTACTATTAAGCTTCAGCCGGTTACCATGGAACATAATGGATATCAAATGAATTTAATTGATACTCCTGGACACGTAGATTTTTCTTACGAAGTTTCTAGATCTTTGGCGGCCGTAGAAACCGCTGTTTTATTAATTGATTGTACTCAAGGAATTCAAGCTCAAACTTTAGCTAATTTATATTTAGCCTTAGAGCAAGACTTAACTATTATTCCAGTTATTAATAAAATTGATTTGCCAGCCGCTAATCCAGAAAAAACTAAGAGAGAAATTGTCAAGCTATTGGGTTGCAGTGAAGATGAAATTTTATCAGCCTCAGGAAAAACTGGCGAAGGAGTTGAAAAAATATTACAAGCGGTTATTGACAGGGGTAGTGCTCCTAAAAATTCTCAAGAAACAAAAACTAGAGCTTTAATTTTTGATTCTAAATACGATGAATATAAAGGAGTGGTAGCTTATGTTAGAGTTTTTGATGGAATTATTAAAAAGAGTGATAAAATTAAATTAATGGCTACTAGAGCCACAAGTGAAGCTTTGGATGTTGGTATTTTTAAGCCCGACTATTTTTCAACCGGATCTTTAGATACTGGTTCGATTGGTTATTTAATCACTGGATTTAAAGAAGTGGGAGAATGTCGAGTTGGTGATACTGTCACCTTGATTAGTTCGCCAAATATTGAGGCTTTAGATGGTTATAAGGAGGTTAAACCGATGGTTTTCGCTGGAATATTTCCAAGAGAAGGTAGCGCTTTAGAGGATTTAAGAGAGGCTATAGATAAATTAAAATTAAATGATAGTGCCTTAATTTTTGAACCAGAAAGATCTGATGCCTTGGGCTTCGGTTTTCGTTGTGGATTTTTAGGATTACTTCATTTAGAAATTTTTCAAGAAAGACTTCGTCGCGAATATAATTTGGATTTGATAGTAACTATTCCAAGTGTAGCTTATAAAGTTTATAAAAAAAATGGCGAGGAATTGATTATTAGAACTCCTCAAAGATTGCCAGATCCAACTGAAATAGACAAGATAGAAGAGCCTTGGGTTTCTTTGGATGTAATTTCTCCTAAAGATTATATGGGAAATATTATGCAATTGGCCCAAGAGAAAAGAGCTATTTATAAAAATACTCAATTTATTTCCTCTGGAACCGATGAGCAAAGAGTTATTTTACATTATGAAATTCCGATGTCAGCAATTTTAACTGATTTTTATGATAAAATAAAAAGTATTAGCGCTGGATATGCTTCTATAAATTATGAATATTTAGATTATAGGTTAGCTGATGTTGTTAAAATGGATATTTTGGTGGCTGAGGAGCAAATTGAAGCTTTGGCTACTATTGTTTATAGAGATGAAGCTTTTCGTCGCGGTAAAGAAGTGGTCAATGTTTTAAAAGATTCTTTGCCTAAGCAAATGTTTGTTTTAAAATTGCAGGCAGCTATTGGTGGAAAGGTTATTGCTGCCGAAAGAATATCAGCCATGAGAAAAGATGTTACCGCTAAATTATATGGAGGGGATGTTTCTCGAAAAAGGAAATTATTGGAAAAACAGAAAAAAGGAAAAAAGAAAATGATGGCAGCGGGGAAAGGAAGTGTTGAGATTCCACCGGATACTTTTGTTAAAATACTAAAAAAATAATTTATATAATATGAGAAAAAGAACTAAGAAGAAGATCATGAAAATTGCTTGGATTTTAATTTCTTTGATAGTAATTATATCAATGGTTGGCTGGACAATCTTTATAGCTTTGTTTTAATATTTATTTACATATAGTATGAAAAAAATTTGGCAAATATATCCTAAAATGCCAAATGATTTTAGGGATGCACACTTAGAGGTTAATCCCCTCATTTTACAACTTTTATACAATCGAGGAATTAAAGAAAAAGAAGATTTAAAATGGTTTTTGTCGGATCGAGCTGATTTTTTAGATCCGTTTCTTTTTAATGATATGGAGAAGGTTGTGGAGTTAATAATTCACCATATTAAAGAAAAGAATAAAATTCTAATTTATGGCGATTATGATGCTGACGGGGTTACTTCGGTAGCTTTGTTGCATGATATTTTTACTACCTTCAAGGCTCAGGTTGATTTTTATTTACCCGATAGAGTCAGCGAAGGCTATGGTTTGAATAAGCCGGCCTTGGATGAAATTAAAAATGACGGCTTTAGCTTGGTAATTACAGTTGATAATGGAATTCGCAACAAAGAAGAAGTGGCTTACGCTAAAAGCTTGGGTTTGGATATTATAATCACCGATCACCATGCTTATCCAGAAAAGAAAGAAGATTTGCCAGATTGTTTAATTATTAATCCGGCAGATAGTTCTTCGGGGTATCCTTTTAGATTTTTAGCTGGAGTGGGTGTTGCTTTTAAGGTGGCCTCGGCCTTGATAGATAAATCAAAGTTGGAGGAAGAATATAAGCAACCCTTAAAAGAAAGATGTTTAGATTTGGCAGTAATTGGAACAATTTCTGATATGGTTCCTTTGGTCGGTGAAAATAGGCTCATTGCTCAGGAGGGATTGATTGCTCTGAATAAAACTAAGAGAGCTGGACTTTTAGAATTAATAAAAGTTTCAGGATCAAATAATGAGCTAAACTCCTTTAATGTTGGTTTTCAATTGGGTCCTCGTTTAAATGCCGCTAGTAGAATAAAGCATGCTAACTCAGCTCTTAATTTGCTTATTAGTAAAGATGTTCATGAGGCTGAAACCTTAGCTCAAGACTTGAATGATAAGAATATTGAAAGACAGAAAATAACAGAAGAAGTTTTGGCAGCGGCTGAAAGCCAAATTAATCAGGATAATTTACCAGAGATAATTGTAGTAAAAGATTTTTCTGATAAATCTTGGAATGAAGGTGTGGTTGGGCTAGTGGCTGGGAAATTAACAGAAAAATATTATCGCCCAGTTTTAGTAATTGTTAAAACCGAAGAGAAAGCTATGGCTGATGATGGTCAAGAATATTTTTTGTATAAAGGTAGTGGTCGAAGTGTAGAAGAATTTAATTTAGTAGAGGCTTTAGAAGGCAGTAAAGATTTTTTATACAAATATGGAGGACATCCTATGGCGGGAGGTTTTTCAGCTCTTTCAGAGGAAAATACTTTTGCCTTCATTGATCATATTGGTAAATTAGCTAAAGAAAAATTAGCAGGCACTTCTTTGGTTCCAAAAATAAAGGTTGATAGTGAGATTAATTTTTCTGAGATTGATGATTCCTTAGTAGAACTATTAGAGAAGATGAGCCCTTTTGGACAAAACAATACTGTCCCAAAATTTGCTAGTTTTAATGTTAAAATTATTGATATTTCTAAAATGGGATTTGATAATCAACATATTAAGATAAAATTTTTAAATCATGATGCTCGTGATATGAGAAGTTTTTGGGGAATTTCTTTTGGTGCTGCCGAGAGATATTCTCATTTGAATATCGGAGATAATGTTGATATAGTTTACTCTATCGAATTTAATATTTTTAATGGGAGAAAGGATATCCAATTTAAAATTATTGATATTAAATAAAAATATACTTATGAATTACGAAGAATTAATAATCTTTACTGATGGTGGTGCTCGAGGTAATCCTGGTCCAGCTGGAATCGGAGCTGTTTTATATAACGGTAAAGAAAAAATAGCCGAAATATCTAAATATTTGGGTGTGGCTACTAATAATCAGGCAGAATATCGAGCCTTGATTGAAGCCTTAAAAAAAGCTAAAGAGTTGGGAGCAAAAAAATTATCAGTATTTTTGGATAGTGAGCTAGTAGTTAAACAATTAAATCGTGAATATAAAGTAAAAAACAAGGATTTGGCACCCTTGTTTTTAGAGGTATATAATTTATCTTTAAGTTTTTCTAATATTATTTTTACTCATGTTTATCGAGAAAATAATAAGGAGGCTGATAGGTTGGCTAATGAGGCTATGGATAGGAGGTGTTAGTTTTTATGGACATGTACCTGCCTTTATTGATGAGCAACTACCCCCGTTAAAATTTATTGCTTGGTTTCTTCCTGCGCTTGATATGGCAGGATACTCAAAGTGCCAACATTCACTAGATAATATATATGCTCCTTCATCAAACATACATTCTTGTAGTTGTTTTTGAGCCTCTTTACCTATTTTATTAGCACAGGTGCTATTTGGATCCCATCCCCATAAGTCTATGGCATGTCCAGTATTGTGAGGACATATCTTTTCTCCAATTGGAAATGGGCAACAAGCCTCATTTTCGTTTGGTTTCTTATCGGTTATCCCCTTACATGTATTTGGGGTATAGTAATTATTGTTATATATTTGAGCTTGTTGCTGAACGGTTCTAGAAAAAGATGATACTCTAATTTTATATCCATGAAGTTTCATACAGTCTGCTGCTTTTTTTACTACTTCAACCATATCTTTGTGCCCAATCATTCCGCTATTTGTTATATTGTCATGTTGCAGGGTTATCCATTCAGATTCGTTTATACCCATTGACATTAATAATAAGTCTGATGGCGCGGTTCCTTCAGCATCTTGATCAAGTGGTTCTATAGTTTCCATCTTAATATATTTCATCCCTAATAATTCAGGATTAATTTCATATAATAAAACATATGATGTTAATAATATAATAAGCCCCGTTAAACTTCCAGTAATCCAGCTTTTGGCCTGAGAAACTCTATTAGCGTTGCCCGCTGATATTAACCACAAAACTCCACCAATCATTAGAGCGATAGCAGCTAAGAATCCTCCTATACCTAATAGATAATTGTAGACAGCATAAATAT
>CAZSNN010000021.1:0-11263 GCA_964608425.1 uncultured Gammaproteobacteria bacterium
CCTCCGATAAAATTTTTAATATTTTGTTTATCAGAAGAAATTGATTTTATATCTAAATATAATGGACTAAAATTCCCAGGACTAATAGCTTTTTCTAAAACAATAATATTTTTAGCTTTCTTTATTATATCATAGATTGCTTTAGCTGGAAAAGGACGATAGGTTTTTATTTTTAATACTCCAATGTCTTTTTTATTTTTTAGAGAATTTTTTATTGTTCCTACTACCGACCCCATGGAGATTATAATAGTAGAAGCATTTTTTTCTCCAGTATATTCGATCAACCCATTATTATATAATTTGTCTTGAGGTTTAATTTTTTGATTTAATATTTTTTGCAAATTAAAATATTCTTTATTTATTTCCTCAATTGATTTATCAAAATCTTGTAATAGTTTTTCTCTAGTTTCTTGATAGTATTTAGGACTCATAAAGGCGCCCATAGTAATAGGGTTTTTGGTGTCTAAAATTTCTCCTTTTTTGGGTTGGTATTTTGGTAAAAATCTTTTAATTAAATTAGAAGAGGGAATTTCTACCGGCTCATAACAATGAGTTAATATAAAGCCATCAACATTTACAAAGACTGGTAAAAACATTTTCTCAGCTATTTTATAGGCTAAAATATGTTGCCAAACAGCCTCTTGATTGTTTTCAGCAAAAAACATTATCCAGCCGGCATCTCTAACGGCCATAGCATCTTGGTGATCATTCCAAATATTTATGGGAGCAGAAATAGCCCGATTAGCTAAAGTCATTACTATTGGAAGTCTCATGCCAGAAATATTATATAAAACTTCAGTCATTAATAATAATCCTTGAGAGCTGGTAGCGCTGTAAGTTCTAACTCCTTTGGCCGAAGCCCCCAAAACAATGGAGGCAGCAGCAAATTCACTTTCAGCTCTGACATATTCAAATTTTCCTTCATCATTAGCTTTAATTTGAGCTAAGTCTTCAACAATATGGGTTTGTGGTGTTATCGGATAAGCGGAAATTACTTGAGGTTCAATATTTTTTATAGTTAAAGCAATTGCTCGTGATCCTTCTAATATTTTTTTCATATATTTTATATAGTTTAATTATTAATTTTTTATTTCCAAAATAATTGGAGCATGATCAGAGCCTATAACTTGATCTAAAATATCAGACTTAATTATTTTTTTTATCAATCTTCTAGAGACGCAAAAATAATCAATTCTCCAACCAATATTTTTAGCCCTAACATTAAAGCGATAACTCCACCAAGAATATTTAATTTTTTCTGGATTTAGAAATCTAAAGGTATCAATAAAATCGTTTTTTAAGAATTTAGTCATCCAGTCTCTTTCTTCTTTGGTGTAGCCAGGATTTCCTTCGTTGTCTTTTGGTCTAGCTAGGTCAATGGGTTGATGAGCTACATTCAAATCTCCAGTTAAAATAACCGGCTTGGTTTTGTCTAATTTTTTTAAATATTTTAATAATTCATTATTAAATTCTAATTTATATGGTAGTCGACTTAATTCGTGATTAGAATTAGGAAAATAAGTATTTATTAAATAAAAATCTTTTAATTCTATGGTTTGTATTCTTCCTTCATTATCAAATTTTTCTAAATTAATTCCGTTTTTTAAACTAATAATATTTAGATTTTTTTTATACAAAGCTAAGGTTCCACTATAGCCAGGTCTTTGGGCCGGAAACCAGAATTCTTCATAATTAGCAAAGTCAAAGGTTTCCAATTCTTTTTTAGCTTGGGAAATTTTTATTTCTTGTAGAACTAAAATATCGGGTTTTTCTGTTTTTAAAAAATCAACAAAACCTTTCTTGACAACCGCCCTTATTCCATTTATGTTCCAGGATATTATTTTCATTTTTTTATTTTTATCTTTTACATTTAGCTTTTTTATGGTAATATTATTTTATAACATATTAAGCAATTAATCAATTAAAAAAGATGAGTTTAGATAATAGAATCGAATATTTAATAAATAAAGGAAGTAATAAAAGAAAAAAATCTCGTTGGTATAAAAAATGGTGGATGATAGTATTGTTAATAATTGTTTCGTTATTTTTAATTTATATTATATCCTTAGTTTTTTTGGTCAATCGATTAGCCAAGAATCCAGCTGATTTAGGAAATTTTTTAAATTCAAGAAATTTGCTAAATATTGGTGAAAATATTTCTTCTACTTCAGATCAGGTTAATATTAAAATAATTGAAGGAGAATTTAATTATTATATTGGAAGTAATGATCCAATTATTACGATAGTGGTTTTTTCTGATTTTAATTGTCCTTATTGTAAAAGCACAGCTGATACAGTAGCTAATTTAGCTGTTAAATATGGTGATAAAATTAAAATAATTATGCGAGATTATCCAGTTATTGGAGAAAATTCTTTAGAGTTAGCTTTAGCTTCTCGTTGTGCTGGAGAACAAGATAAATATTGGCCAATGTATTATAAGCTCTTTGAACTTCAAGGACAATTTACATCGACAGATTTAGTTTCTATTGCCCAAGCTATTTCTGTAAATGATGTTAATAAATTTTCTCAATGCTTGACCGAAGAAAAATATAAAAACAATATTATAAAGGATGCTTCTGATGCTCAGTTTTTAAAAATTGAAGGAACCCCCGCCTGGTTTATAAGTGGAGAAAAAGCTGGTGAGGGCAATATTCCTTTTGAGGCTTGGACTAAATTTTTTGATAATTATTTAAAATAAATATATGGAACAAATAAGAATTCATGGTCGTGGAGGGCAGGGCGTGGTAGCTATGGCTGAAATTTTAGCCATTGCTTTTCATAATAACGGACAAATAACTCAAGCTTTTCCTCATTTTGGAGTAGAACGTAGTGGAGCACCAATTCAATCTTTCGTTAGAATTTCTGATCAAGAGATTTCTACCAGAGAACATGTTTATGAGCCTGATTTTCTAATTATTTTAGACGACTCTTTGATTGGTAGAATTAATCTTTTTGTTGGATTGAAAAAAAATACTAAGATAATTATTAATTCTTTTTTAAGTCAGGCTGAATTATTAGAGAAGATCAATAAAGAGGTAAAAATTAAAGTAGATATAAAAAATATTTTTCCAGTTAAAGCTACCGAAATTGCCTTAGAGATTTTTGGTAAAAATATGGTTAATACTATTATGTTAGGAGCTTTAACTAATATTCCTAATTTGATAAAAATAGAGTCTGTTAAAAGGGCAGTTCAAGAAAAATTTTCTGAAAAAGGTCCAGAGATTATTGAAAAAAATTTTTTGGCTATTGATAAAATTATTAAAAAATAAATTTAAATAAAAATATGATTGTTAAACCAAACTCATCTTTAAATAATAAAACCGGATCTTGGAGGTCTTCTCGCCCGGAAATTGATATTAACAAATGTATTGGTTGTGGAATTTGTGCTAAAATTTGCCCCGATAGTGCGGCTAATCTAGTTGATATTAAGGGGCAAAACAAAGCCGAGATTAATTACGATTATTGTAAGGGGTGTGGCTTATGCGCTAAAGAATGCCCCGTTAAAGCCATTTCTATGAAGCCTGAAAAATAATTAATCAAAGATGGATCTATTAAAACAAACTTTAGACTTATGTAAAATGTATGATATTAAGCCCGAAAGATCTAAGGGGCAAAATTTTTTAATCGAAGAAGATGTTTATAATAAAATTGTGGAGTCAGCTGAGATTAATCCAGATGATATTATTCTAGAGGTTGGCCCGGGCCTAGGGTTTTTAACTTTTAAATTAGCTAAAAAAGCTAAAAAAGTTTTGGCAGTAGAGGTTGATGAAAAAATCGCTAGTTTTTTACAAACCCTAATTATAGGGAATAAAGTTAAAAATATTAAGATTTTTAATAAAGATATTTTGAAGGCCAAGGGTGATAATTTTTCTAAAATTGGTAAATATAAGATAGTTTCTAATTTGCCATATAATATTACCTCTATTTTTCTAAGAAAGTTTTTAAGTTTATCTAATAAACCAGAAATAATTGTTTTGATGTTACAAAAAGAGGTTGTTGAAAGGATTATGGCCAAACCACCGAAGATGAGCCTCTTATCAATTTCGGTTCAATTTTATGCCGAGGTTGAAAAAATTATGGATGTTAAGAGAGAATATTTTTATCCAGCGCCAGAAGTAGACAGTGCAGTTATTAAGATAACTCCTAATAAAAAACTATTAAAAAACTATGAAGAGGAAAAAAAATTTTTCAAGATACTTAGAATAGCCTTTAGTTCTAAGAGAAAAATGTTAAAAAATAATTTAGCTAATGGTTTAAAAATTGATATAAAAAAGATAGAAAAAATATTAATAGATCTTAATTTGGATACTAAGATTCGTTCGGAACAATTAGAAATATCTGAGTGGTTAAAAATTTTTCAATTTTTAAAATAATTTTTATTGAAAAAATGATTATTTTTCTTGCTTTTTTTTATAAAATATTATAAACTTTTATTATGGAAAATAATAATAATTCTATGGATAAGAATCGCAAAATAGCGTTGATAATTTTGAGTGTTTTTAGTATTACTATTATTGTTATTTGGGGTTTAAATTTTAATAGTAGCTTGAGGGATCCTTTCTCTTATCAAGGTGATTTGATTGCTAGTAATAAAAATAATTGTGTTGATGGTAATTGTGCAGTGGGAGAAATGACCTCTGATAATTTGGAATTAAAAAATATTGATACTGACGGGGATGGTATTAGTGATTGGGATGAGCTTTTTATTCACGGAACTTCGCCTTATTTAGAGGATACTGATGGAGATACTTTAAGTGATTATGAGGAGATTTTTGTTTATAAAACAAATGCTAATTGTCCAGAAGGACAAGATTGTTCCAATTCTTTAAGTCAGTCAACCAGTCAAAACTCAGGATCGTCGGAGGCCTCCAATGATTTTTATGATTTTTTAACTTCCCTGGAAACATCGGTTGAACAAGATGTTAATTCTACTTCTAGCAATTCCTCTATGGGTAATAGCTCTGAAAAGGTAGATGCTCAATCTTTGAGACAAATTTTAATTCAAAGTGGAATAGAGGAGAGTGATTTAGAGCAAATTAATGATGACGATTTGATGAAATTATACCAAGAAGTTTTAGCAGATTTATAATAAATATTTTAAATATATGCTTAAAAATAATAATGGTTTTTACAAGAAAAGAGTTATAGCTTCTTTTTTTATTTTTGTTTTATGTTTTAGTTTTTTAACAGGAGTTAAAAAAGTGGAAGCGCAGGTAGTTCATGATCCTATTAATTTGGCAGAATCAGTTGTTCAATTTTTTAAAGAGGGAATCGGAAAAAAAATTACTGATCAGCTTAAAAAAGCTGGTTCTAATTTTTATCAAAAAACATTAACTTATTTAGTTAATACTATTGCCTATGATGCTGCTAATTATATAGCTTCGGGCGAAAAAGGACAAAAACCATTATTTACTACGGAATATTTGACTGAATTAGGAGAAAAAGCTGGTGATGCTGCTATTTCTGAATTTATTAATACAATTTATGACGAATGGCAGGTTGATTTATGTCATCCTAGTTTAGATGTAAAAAATAAAATTGGTTTGGGCTTGGTGGATCAGAGACAGCCAACCTTGGTGACCTCTTGTGGTTGGCAAGAATTAAAAGCCGGTTGGACTAGTGAATATGATAGATGGAAAAGTATTGTAGAAGATAAAACTTATTTAGATAAGGTTTCTCAAATGTTTAGTCCCACTGGTAATGATGTTGCTATCGCCTTAGAACTATTTGGACGAACCGAGGAGGTTTATAAAGCTTCCAAAGAAAAAGAAGAAGAACAAATCAGATTAAATAATGGTTGGTTAGATGTTAGAAATATTGGCGGACAAGCTGACACTTATCCGGGAGCAGCTAAAGATCAATTAACCAGAGCAACAAATTTGCAAGATCAAAGTTTTGGACAATTTACTGGGGAGGCTTTGGTTGATGCGACTAATTTATTTTTGAATCAATTGGGCATTGCTGGTTTCAATAGATTGATGTCTGAATTGGGTAAATTGAAAAATAGTCCAGACCCTAACCCTGATTATCCAACCGATGACTCTGATAATTATAATGCTGATCCTCGTTCTTATAGTGGTTCTAGTTATTTAACAAAATCATTAAAAAAAATAATTCAACCTCGATTTGATGTTCGAGCCGATTACAATATTTTATCAGATTTGGTTGTTTGTGTTGATGCTAATAATCCTTTACCAAATAATTGTGTTATCAGTGATCGCTTTAGTCAAGCAGTGCAAAATAAAAATACTGTTATAGAAGCCATTAATAATGGCTACTTAAGTGCTGACATGGTTTTTAGTAAAGAAGCTGATTATCGGACTGGTTTAAATGAAAGAAGTCTTATCATTTTAAGAAAATTTCGTATTATTCCTTTAGGTTGGGAAGAGGCCTTAGCTCGAGCTGAAGTAGAAAGTCAAAGAACAAAAAATAATTATACTTTAATGGATATGATTTCTTGTTTTAGTCCTCATGATGAATTTGAAACATTTAGTCAGGGATTTATTAGATCAGGATTTACTGATTATTCTTGGTGCGAGGGTTTAGTTGATCCAAGCTGGGTCTTAAAAGCACCATTAAATTATTGTAAAAAAGAAGGTTTTGGCGGATATATTATGGTTAAACAGGCCATTGATGTTCCTTCGTCGGCGTCAAACATTGATATAAATATTGATCCAATTGTTATTTCTCGGGCTGATAATTATTGTGCCGATGAACAATCTTGTATTAAGGAAAACTCCGATGGAAGTTGTGAATATTACGGATATTGTACCGAAGAGAAGAGAACTTGGAATTTTAATCAAGATTCTTGTGATCCAATCTATAATACCTGTGAATCTTTTACTAGTAACTCTAATGGTAAAAAATTAGCTCTATTAAAAAATACTATTGATTATGGCTCTTGTGATTCTGATAATATTGGTTGTCTGCAATATTCATTAGGAGGTTCTTATAATGCTAGTAGTTCAAAAATTAGTTGGAATAATTATCCGTTAGTTTATTTTAATAATAAAGTTGAGTCTTGCTCTTCTAGTAATGAGAGCTGTAATGAATATCTTCGAACTATTGCCGGAGGCGGTCATAATTTTTTAATTAACGGAGATTTTGAAAAGCCTTTAAGTGAGGGAGATTGGGGTAATTTGACTACCAGCTCGGTATCTTATTCGGGAAATTTATCGATTTTATTAAATAATACTTTGCAAAAAAATGTAGTTGTGGCTCCTAATAATTATACTATCGCTGGAGAAAGTTATACTTTGTCTTTTTATTCTTTCTGTAGCGGTAATGGAACTTCAACTGTTTCTTTAGGTAGTAAAACTCAGGACATCTCTAAGGGCGAAAGCTTTGTTTACCAAGCTATCACTAATGTTTTTCCAAGTAATTACAATAATAATACAGTTGCTTTTGGTATTAATGCTAGTGGAAACACTTGTCTTATAGATAATATTAAATTAGAAAAAGGTGTTACTGGAACATATTATTCTAATTATCGAGGTAACGGTCTAGTTTATCAAAAAACAATTCCAGAATATTTAAAAACAACTTGTTATCAAAATCCATATTCTTCTAGCCCTGATTATCGTTTAAAATCTGATGCTCCAAGCGTTTGCTATAATTATGCTCGTTTATGTAATAATAATGAAATCGGTTGTAATTTATTTACTTCAATTTTTAATATTAAAACTGCTGCTAAAGTTTTGGATAAAGATTATTGTCCAGAGCAATGTGTGGGTTATGATATTTATGTCCAGAAAAAAACCTTGTTTGAAGACAAGGCTGTAGCTAAATTTATTCCAGAATCAGCTAGAACTTGTGGTGCCGTTGATGCCGGATGTACAGAATTTACTAATTTAGATGAGGTAGCTATCGGTGGAGAAGGTAAAGAATATTATACTTATTTAAGACATTGTATTAAGCCAACTCAAGGAACTTGTGAAAGTTTTTATTCTTGGCAAGGTAGTGATGAGAGTGGTTATCAATTAAAGTCGTTTAGTTTAGAAAAAGATGATACTGATTCTAAGCCAAGATTAACAGAAGGATATTTGTTTGAATCTAATGATAATGTTTATATTCACAGAATTGATATAGGGACTCCTCCATTTTTGATGGCTGAAAATCTTTGTGATTTCTCTATTTATAACTTATCTCCTTCTGATCCTCAATATAATTCTGATTGCCGTGAATTCTATAATCAAGACGGAGAAAAATTTTATGTATTATATTCAGACACTATAACCTGTTCAGACAATTGTAAGACTTATCGAATGACTGATAAAAATATTAATACTGATTTAAATAGTGTTGCTTGTACTGGAAATACTAGACATTGGAATAGTGAAGAAAGCGTTTGTTATGATTGTTTAGCTGGAGGAAAATGGAATAACACTCAAAAAGCTTGTGTTTATCAAGCTATTCCCGGAGAAGGTCAAACTTGTCAAGCTAGTAATAATGGTTGTAGGGAATATAATGGTAATGCTGGAAATAGTGTAAGAAATATTGCTTCTTATGATTTTAATTTTGGATTGAATTCTTGGGAGGGTGAAGTAGCTTCTAGTTTAGAGTCTTTAAATCAGAACGGAAAATCTATGAAGTTGACTGGAGCTGGAGAAGTAAATGTTGGTTACTCAGTTAAAAAAGGATCCTCTTATGTTCTTAAATTTTTAGCTCGCAGCACTCAGAATAAAAATCTTTCCATTTCTTTTTCTAGTGGAGTAGGTTCTCCAGCTTTATTTGGAGTTAGTGGAATAGAAAATCAGAGCTATAGCATTAATCTTCCGTCTAGTAATGACTGGAAATTATATCAAGTAAACTTAGAGAATCTAAATCATGATATTAGTGCTGAAGAAATTTTGAAATTTGCCTTTACTGAAAGTGGAGGGGAAATTTATATAGCTAATATTAATTTATTAGAAATTAATAGTCGTTATTATTTAATTAAAAATTCTTGGAATACCCCAGAAGCTTGTTATTACGATACTATTGGAGCCTATCAAGGTGTTAACTATAATCTAGGTTGTCAAAGCTATACTGATAGAAATAGTGAGAATCATAATCTTCGCCAATTTAGTAGTTTATGCGATTCTTCGGCTGTTGGTTGCGAAATGGTGGTTGATACCCATAATTCTAGCGCTATTAATTCAGAAATATTTAATGATCATAATAATAATGGTTCTTGCGATGCTGAGGAGGTTGATTGTTTAAATGTTCCGGCTGATAATTTTGTAGCCATGGTCTATGATTCTAATAAATCTTGTAATTCTGAGAATAAGGGTTGTAGCCGATTAGGTAAATCAATTTCCAATAATCCATATATGGTGGCTCAAAATCTATACTCGGATGTTTATGTAAAAAATGACCCTGATAAATATAATAATATTTTATGTCAGCAAGATGAATTAGGTTGTGATGCTTGGACTTCCTCCTATTCGGGTACAGCCTATTTTAAAGATCCCGGAGATAATATTTGTCTATGGCGCAAAGGGGTGGATAGTAGTAGTAATTATGCTTGGTATAAGAAAGCAGTTAAAAAATGTAAAGCTGGAAATACTTTTACTAATAATATTTGTAATACTAACAATGATTGTTCTAGCGGTCAAGCTTGCGAATTAGATACAGCTGATTATTTATGTCCAGTGGAAAGTCTAAAAACTATTGGTTTAGGTGGTAATAGCCCAATTTACCAACCTTCAGCTGAGTTTGGAGTTGGTTGGGCTGGAGCTTGTCCGATTAAACAAGCTGGTTGCACCGAATATCTTGACCCTAGTAGTTCTTTTAGTCAAAATTTAGTTAATAATCCTAATTTTGCCGATAAAAATGGTGATGGCACCTATTTTGATGATTGGACATCAGTTAGTTCTTGTATAATAAATACCAATGGATTTAATTGTTTGTCCCCAGCTTCTTTTTCATATATTCAATACGTTCAAGACAAACCTTTAGCAGTCGAGCCAAATAAATTATATATCTTAAAAACTAATGGCCCACAAAGAGCAGTTTTAGAATGTGATAGCCCGGTTTATGAATTGCAAAGTGATAATAAATTTTCTGTAGGAGTAAATAATTTAACAGCTACTAGCACTAACCCTAAAAGAATATTTTATTCAGGAGAAAATAATAATTCTTGTATTATAAAATATCAATTGAATAATAGCTTTATTCATATATTAGACAATGCTAGTCATTTTGAATTATTGCAAGGATATTTTAATAATAGTTTAAGCAATTCTAAGTTTGCTTTCCTAAATAAATTATTAAAGATTGATTCTGTAGAGGCTCAAGGAGAAGATTATTCTATTGAAGTTAAGGAGGTGGTGATGGATTATCAATTAAAACAGGCTTTAGATTTTTCAGGATGTAATGGTCAAGCTGACTTTAATAGTGGTTGTGTAGTCTTTAATGAAAGGGCGGTTAGCGCTAATGGTGAAATTTCATCATTGAATTTTAATTCATCTAATTATTCTAATTATTCAACTTGTTCTGGTAATAATTGTGATGCTAATTCTTTAATAAAGGTAACAGCTGATAGAACTTGTGGTAAATGGTTGTCTTGTTATTCCTGGACTACCAATCCTTATACTAACGAAAAAATTTGTTTAGAAATGGGAGAATGTTCGGCCTTTAATTATGATGGATCATGCTTTAACTTTATCAAGCCAGAAGGGGGAACTAGAGAATATACTCCTGGAAGAGATAATAATGCTACCGGATATTCAGTTTTAGGAATGCAATATTTAGCTAATATGAATCAGGTTGGTGAGGATTATGAAATTAATGGTGGACAGTCTTTTGATTTTGAAGTTGAAAGTGATGTAAGTAGTAAATGGAAAATTGATACCTCATCTTTATATTTGTCAACATCTTCTTGTTGGATAAGCAAGCCAAATTCTGCAAATATGGGGCAAAAGGTTTCATATCCAGCTCATGGATTAGGCTTTTTAAAGATTGGCGGAAGTCAATGTGGCGATAATAATTTTGTAATTAGTAATAATCAAATTCCTGTTCCAGTTAATTCTAGTTATTATCTTAATTTTATTATTAACACTAAAGAGTTATCTTTTAGTGAGAAAGTGGAAATAAAGGTTGTTGGAGTTAATGGTGACAATACTCTTGATTGGAATGTTCCAACTTCAACTATTAATCAGACTAGTGGTTGGCAAGATATTAGTATTAAATTTAGCACTAAGGTAGATTGGACCAAAGGAGTAAAGATTGCTTTAAAATCATCTAATGGAGGATCTTTCTATATTGATAATATTAGAATTGA
>CAZSNN010000022.1:0-10441 GCA_964608425.1 uncultured Gammaproteobacteria bacterium
AATAGTATTCAAAATAATATTAGAGAATTAGAGGGAGCTTTGAATAAAATTATTGCCTATCATGAATTTCATAATCTTAGACCAACTTTAAAAATAGTAAAAAATATTTTAAATGATTTAACTAATAATAATCAAATCAAACCAATTTCACCAAAAGATGTTTTAGAAATAGTAGCTCAGTTTTACAATATAAGTCAAAAAGATTTAATTGGTGGAAAAAGAAAAAAAGAATTAGTTACACCCAGACAAATTTCTATATACATAATGAGAGAGGAATTAAAAACCTCTTACCCAAGTATCGGGGAAGAGCTAGGAGGACGAGATCATACCACCGCCATTCACGCCTATAATAAAATAAATAAAGAGAAAGAGGAAAACGAAAAAATAAATCAAGATATCCAGTCAATCAAACAACTTTTATACGGATCCTTTTAGTTGTGTAAAAACCCTTAATAACAAAATTTTTTCTGTTAATAAAGAGTTTATAAAAAGATCATTATAGTGTGTAAAACTTTTTATAAAATGTTGATAAAAAATAAAAAAACTTTTTTATCCCCAAAGTAAAACAAATTAATACACTTTCCTGAACATAGATATAAACACCAAAAATCAGATTATAACCCAATAAAAATAAACATAAAATCAATTTTAAAAAACTTATTAACACCCCTTATTATTACTATTGTTTAATATATATAAATATAATATAAAAATATGAAATTCATAACACTAAAAGAAAACTTGAAACAAGGACTTTCTATAGTAGCCCATCTAACTTCAAAAAATATAAATTTACCAATTCTTAATAATATTTTAATTAGAGCTAAAAAAGAAGGAATTGAATTAATTGCAACTAATTTAGAAATTAGTGTTAATCATTTTTTAAGAGGTAAAATTGAAAAGGAGGGAGAAACGACGGTTGACTCTAAGATAATGAATGAATATATTTCTTTGTTACCAGAAGATAAAATAGAAATAGAATTAGAAAAAGATGAATTAAAGGTCTCTTGTCAGAACTATAAAACAAAAATAAAAACTCAAGAAGCTAGTGATTTTCCGGTTTTACCGAGCGTAGTAGAGGGCGGTTGCTATGAGTTAAACCTAAATGATTTTAGAGATAGTTTATCAGAAATTTCTTTTGCTGTTTCTTATAACGAGAATAGGCCAGAATTATCGGGAGTTCTTTTTTCTTTTCAAAATAATTTATTAACTTTAGTGGGCACGGATAGCTATCGTTTGTCAGAAAAAAGTGTGAGCTTTAAAAGCGATAATATTATCGATGAAAAAAAGGCAATAATTCCCCTTAAAACTATTCAAGAGTTATCAAGAATTCTAGGAAATTTTAAGAGTGAGGAGCAAATTAGTGACTCTCAAAATATCAAAATATGTTTAACTGAAAATCAAGTATTTTTTTCTTTCGGTTCAACTAATTTGGTTTCTCGAATAATAATTGGTAATTATCCGGACTATAAACAAATAATTCCTAAGAACGAAAAAACCAAAATTGAAATAAATAGAGCTAATTTTATTAAGGCTATAAAAGCTGCTGGAATTTTTTCTAAAACAGGAATTAACGACATCTCTATTGCTTTTAAAAATAACGAGGTAACAATATCTTCTAGCTCTAGTCAGACAGGAGAAAACAAGGTCTCTCTAGAGGCGGATGTTTCTGGGGCAGAGGATGAAATTTTTATTAACTTCAAGTATTTATTAGATGGTTTAAATAATATAAAATCGGAGCAAATTATTATGAAAATCATTGACAATAATTATCCCTGTATTATTGTTCCTAAAGATGTGGATAATTTTTTATATTTAGTAATGCCAATAAAACAATAAAAAATTTTTTAGATTATAAAAAAAAGAGGCGGGGCCTCTTTTTTGTTTTAGTTTATTGTTATGGTTATTTGATTACTTTTTTTTATTGATCCATTCCAGTCATAAAAGTCGGCATATAGTTTATAAGAACCTTTTTCAGGAGGCGATTGCCATTCAAAATTTATGGTCTTTTCGAGTACTGGCTGAATTGTTTTAATAATTAATGTGTCGTCGTTTGATTTTTTTAAGACAAGATCTATTTTTATTATTTGCTCGGGGTTGCTACTCACCATTTCTATTGGGAGAGGAAAGTCTATGGGGTTTATAGCTGATCCACTGGTAGGATATATTAAATTTAAATTAGCAGGCAATCTATTTGCACTAGTCTCAAGTAATAAATTAAATTCTATATTTTTTTCGGAACAATTTAAAACATCATCACAAACTTTTATTTTTAAATTATAATAACCATTATTAAGGAAGGATATATCTTTGTTTAGGTTAAAAGGATAGGAAGTTTTTTTGTCTAATAGATTATTATTTATATAATATTCTACTTTATAAATTCCTCTGGGGGCAGTTGCCTCTATGTCGACATTTAGAATCGGGTTGTTAATTGTTTGATTGCTTTCTATATTTTTTATTGAAAATATTGGCGCATTTTCTGGGTCATATATTCCTTCAGCTTGATTCATTATTTCTGGATTATAGTTAGGGTCTTGTTTTTTTGCCCACTCTAGAACTTTTTCTTCCCAAATATTAAATTGTGGATCTTTTTCTGGACTTTCTGGAGCACTTCCTAGGGGATCTTCTTTGTTAACATAATAAAGAATAGAATGGTGTTCAACAAAAAATATTTCTTCAATATTTTCATCATCCTCATTTTCTGTGGCAATAGCCCCGGTCTCTTTATTTATTTTTATAGTTTTTCCAATTTGCTCTCCGTCCAACATAGATTTATTTGTTTTTTCTATAGTTGGTTCTTTAAAAGATTCCACGGGAGTACCTTCTAAGGATTTTTTCATAAACTCATTCCAAATTGGGGCTGCTACAACACTACCGTCGGCACCCCTATTCATTTCTGTGTTGTTGTTATTACCAACCCAAACTCCGGCCACCAAAGAGGGAGTGTATCCGATAGTCCAAGCATCTTTAAAATTATTAGTTGTTCCGGTTTTGGCCGCTGAAATTCTTCCCGATAAAACTAAATTATTATTTTCTCCAAAGATGAAACTTCGGTTTTCATTGTTTGATAGGGTTGAATTTATCATCCTAGCTACGTTGGGGTCTAAAACATTTTTTTTCCTTTCTTGATACTCTTCCAAAACTTTCCCATTATTATCTTCTATTTTTAATATTCCAGAAATGGGATTTATTTCTCCCTCTCTGGCAAAAATGCTGTAAGCGTTAACATGCTCTAATAATTTAATTTCCCCACCGCCCAATACTAAAGACAAACCATATCTATCGGGATCATTTAATGTTGTATAGCCAGCTTCTTTAGCCAGAGCTATTACATTATTTATTCCTGCTAGGTAGATAGTCTTTACCGCAGGGACGTTTAAGGAGCCGGCTAAGGCTTTTTTTATAGAGATGGGTCCATATTCTTGGTTATTATAATTTCTTGGTTCATAGGCCTGTCCAGAGGCTGAAAAGTTTGTAACTACATCATATAAAATTGTTTCAGGATTGTATCCTCCTCTAGCAAAAAGAGCGGCGTAAACCAATGGTTTTAGAGATGAGCCTGGTTGGCGAGGCCTAATAGCGACATTAACCTGTCCATCGATGCTTTGGTTAAAATAATCTTTTGATCCTACCATGGCTAGAATTTGACCATTTTTGGGATCAATAGCAACCAAGGCAGCATTATTGGCATTGTATTTAGAGGCATTTTCTTCAACTCTATTTTTTATAGCCTCCTCAGCAATCTTTTGTTTTTCAATATCAATAGTTGAATATATTTTTAGACCACCTTGTTCTAGTGTTTTTTCTCCGTATTTTTCAGATAAAAGTTCTTTTAAATACATTACAAAATGAGGGGCTATAATATTTGTTTCTGGACCCTTAAAGACTATTTCATAGTTTTTAGCTTCATTTTTTTCTTCTTTGCTTATATATCCCTGTTCTTCCATTAAATCAAGAATATATTGTTGTCTGCCTATTAAAAGGTCCTTATTTGGCCCATAGGGAGAATAACGACTAGGCGACTGAGGGAGAGCGGCCAATAAAGCGCTTTCGGCTAAAGCTAAGTTTTTGGCTGTTTTTCCAAAATATTTTTGACTAGCTGCCTCAATTCCATAAGCATTAGATCCATAAGGAATTTCATTTAAATACATTTGCAATATTTCATCTTTTTCAAACTTCTTTTCAATCCTTTGGGCTATTAAAATTTCTTTAATTTTTCTAATATAACTTTTTTCAGAAGATAATAGAGCGTTTTTAACGAATTGTTGAGTTAAGGTGGATCCTCCAGCCCTTCTATTATAAATAACATTGGTTACGATTGTTCTAACCATTGCCCAAACGCTAAACCCTTTATGTTTATAAAAATTTTTATCTTCAATAGCTATAGTGGCCTGTTTGGCATGGTCTGGTATTTCATCCAAATTAACCAAGGTTCTCTTTTCTTCTCCATGAAATTCATATAAAATATTTTCCCCAGTTCTGTCATAAATAGTAGTGCTTTGGGCAATTTCTCTCTCAATTAGTTGATTGGGATTAGGTAGATCTCTTGAAATTATAAGAATAAAAATTAATAAAATAATTCCCAATATTAGCCCCATTACAAAGACCGTAGCGATTGTTTTTTTATTAAAGATAAAAGATAAAATAGCTTGTTTTATTGAGTTTTTATTATCTCTTTTTATCTTTTTAAAAATTTTGTTTTTTTTAATACTTTTATTTGAAAACGTTTTTATCGGCTTGGGACGATAATATCCCTGCCTTAGAGGTCTTTTATTAAAAGATGAATTCATATTATTATTAATTATTATTATATGTTTATTTTATCAAAAGGACGTTTTTTGCGCAAACACCTTTATTTTTTTGAGGTGGCTTTTTTATTCTTTTTTTTGTATAATATATTTAAATAAGTATATTATTATGTTTAAAAGATTTTTATTAATTTTTGTTTTTATTTTTTTTCCTTTTTTTTGCTTAGCCTCTGAGAAACAAGTGTCTCCGGATAATGTTTTTAATGCCAGGGTTATAGAAATATTAGAGGAGGTTGAGAAAGAAACTTTGCAAGGTGAAAAAATTATTCAACAAAATTTAAAGCTCAGGGGAGTAGAAGGAGTTTTTGATAATAAAGAGTTTGTTTTTTATGGAATAGGGGATATTGAGTTGGTCGGAAACAAAAAATATTCAGTCGGAGAAAAGGTTTTGGTTATTGCCGCTTCACAAGGAGTCTCTGGCGACTACACTTATTATATAACAGAAAAAAATCGCAGCAATGGGTTAATTATAATTTTTGGGCTTTTTTTATTGTTATTGTTTTTAATCGGAAAATGGAAAGGGGTTCGTTCCATTTTATCTTTAGGATTAACCTTCTTTGTCATAATTTTTTTTATGGTTCCACAAATTATGAGTGGAGTTAACCCTGTTTTTATTGTTTTGTTGAGTTCTTTGATTATTCTTTTATTTGTAGTTTATTTAACAGAGGGCTTTCATTTGAGATCTCATTTGGCGGTTTTATCTATTTTTGTTAGTTTAATTTTAGTAGTAGCATTTTCTTCTCTTTTTATTTTTTTAACCAAATTAACAGGGGTCTTTAGCGAAGATGTTTTTGCTTTAATTAATGTAGGCCAGCAAACTTTAAATTTAAAAGGACTTCTTTTGGCTGGAATGATAATAGGAGCCTTGGGCGTCTTGGATGATGTGGTCATTTCGCAAATTGTTTCTGTTGAAAAAATTATTGAAGCTAACCCCTACCAAAGCTGGAAAGAGGTTTTTAAAAAAGCTCAGGCCATTGGGGTCTCACATATTAGCTCCATGACTAATACTTTATTTTTGGCTTATGCCGGAGCCTCTCTTCCTTTATTAATTTTATTCGTTAGTGATAATAGCCCCTTTAGCAGTATTGGTCAAATTATAAATAACGAGGCTGTTAGTACAGAAATAGTCAGAGCCTTAAGCGGAAGCTTGGGAATAATTTTAGCTGTTCCAATTTCAACTTTTATAGCCTCGTGGGCTTTCATTTATAAAAAAAATAATAAATAATAAATAAAACGTATGTCAAAAAATCCTTTAAAAATAAGTTTTAAAACTGAATTTTTACCAATTTTTTTGGTAGTCTTAGGTTTTATTTTATCGCTTTTTTTCATCAACACTTTTCCGGAGCAGGTTGCCGTTCATTGGAATTTAGCTGGGGAGCCAGATGGCTTTAGCAATAAATACTCAGCCGCCTTAATGATTCCAGTGATAACCTTAGCTATGTATTTATTGTTAACCTTTTTGCCGATAATAGATCCCAAAAAAGATCGTTATAAAGAATTTTCTAAATTTTATAATTATTTTAAGGTTATTATAATATTCTTTATGATTTTTATTTATGTTGTTTCTGGGCTTAATAACTTAGGTTATAACTTACCGATCGAAAAAATAACACCAATATCAGTAGGAACCCTTTTTGTTTTAATTGGTTTTTATATGAAGAAAATAAAGATGAATTGGTTTATGGGTGTTAAAAATCCTTGGACTCTGTCTTCAGAAAAAGTTTGGAACAAAACTCATAAATTTTCTGGCAAGGTTTTTGTTGTTTCTGGTTTTTTATTGGCCCTGACCGCCTTTGTGGAGGGAAAATATAAGTTGCCAATCTTTGTTTTAGCCTTGTTTTTAATAATTTTCTCAGTTACTATTTATTCTTATTATATTTATGTTAAAGAACTTAAAGGAAAAAGATAATTTTATAGAAATTACTAGCTTTGCTAATCCTAAAATAAAATTAATTAATAAATTTTTGAAAGACGGATCCTTGAGACAGGAGTCTAAAATTATTTTAGTTGATGGAAAAAGAGAAATAGAAGAGGCTATTAAAGCGGGCTGGAAAATAAAAGAATTTTTTTATTCTTTAGAAATTGCTAAAGATAAAAAAGACTTAGAGTTGATTGACTCTTTTTCTAGTAATTCAAAATTCAATTATCAATTAACAGAAAAAATATTTGCCAAAATTTCTTATAAAAAAAACCCTGATGGTTTTTTGGCTATTTTAGAATCTCGTTTTTTAAATTGGGAAGACTTAAAAATCAAAAAAAACCCCTTGGTTTTAATATTAGAATCAGTTGAGAAGCCCGGTAATCTAGGGGCTATAATCAGAACGGCTTATGCCGCTGGGGTGGATTTAATAATTTTAAATGATCAAAAAACCGATTTATATAGTCCTAATGTTGTTAGGGCTAGCACTGGTTTTATTTTTTCGATGCCAATTATTATTTCTTCAGCAGAAGAAACAATTAAATGGTGTGATGATAATAATGTTAAAATTTTAGCAACCTCTTTAAAGGCTAACAAAAATCATTTTGAGGTTGACTTTAAAAAAGGAACGGGGATTGTTTTTGGGACAGAGGCTTTTGGTCTTAGTAATCTATGGTTAAATGAAAAAATTGATCAGGTTAGCATCCCAATGATTTCTGGAGTGGATTCCTTAAACGTTTCTGTTAGCGTTGGTGTTATTGTTTATGAGGCAACCCGACAAAGAAAATATTTAAAAAACTAAAACAAAAATATGAGTTGGATTTTCTTAGCAATTTTTTCTTATCTATTGTTAGCTATAGTCAGTGTAGGAGATAAGTTTGTTGTTGATAAAATTTTTAAAGATGGTCGCGTTTATGCTTTTATAGTTGGAATTTTAAGTGCCGTAGTTTTTGTAATTGCTCCTTGGTTTTTACAATGGCCGGGCCTTTCTCTTTTTCTAGTAAATATGCTAGCTGGGGCTTTATTTATTTTTGCTCTTTGGACAATGTATGAGGCTTTGCGAGCAGGGGAAGCTTCGCGTGTAGTGGTTGTTATTGGCAGTATTATTCCAGCTTTTACCATTCTCTTTTCTTTAATATTCTTTAAGGAGAGTTTTACAATAAGCCAATGGGCGGGAGTATTTTTTCTTTTAGTTGGTATGATAATAATGTCTTTAATCGTTAGTAGAAAAAAGAAATGGTCTGTTTTTTTAAAGAGAACTTTGTCAGTTTTTTCTGGAGGATATAATAAAAAATGGATATTTTTTTCCATTTTATCTGCTCTTATATATTCTTTATTTTTTGTTGTCACCAAGCATGCCTATAGTCATCAGGAATTTTTGAGCTCTTTTATTTGGATAAGGCTTGGTGGTTTATTGGTGGTTTTAATGTTTTTAATTGACAAGGATAGCCGAAAAATAATATTTAAAAATTTTAAGAAAAAGACTTTATTGCAGAGAATTAGTCCAATTAAGAAAAAAAGCCCTAATAAATTATTTGTAGTTTTTAATCAGCTACTGGGTTCCATTGCTTTTTTGTTGCAAAATTATGCTATTTATTTAGGTCCAGTTGCTATAATCAATGCCTTGCAGGGAGTCCAATATGCTTTTTTGTTAATTCTAGGAATATTTTTAACAATATTTTTTCCTAAACTTTTAAAAGAAGATATCTCTAAAAAAACTTTAATAAAGAAAATCATTTCCATAATTTTGGTGGGACTTGGTCTTTATTTTATAGCAAAATAATATGATAAAAAAGAAAAAAATTATTTTCATGGTTATTGGATTTGTTTTCTTGTTGGCTTTAATTTATGTTTTTAAAATAGCCAAACATTATCCTAAAAATATTGTTTTGGAAAATACTAATAATTTTTTTGGTGTAACTTATTCTAAAAAATATGCCAAGGAGTTGGGCTTGGATTGGAAAGAGGTCTATTTAGCCATTTTAGATGACTTGGGTGTTAAAAAAATCAGGATACCAGTTTATTGGGATGAGATTGAAAAAACTCCAGGGGAATTTGATTTTTCTGATTATAATTATTTAATAGAAGAAGGCGAAAAAAGAAATGTTGAGTTTGTTTTAAATTTTGGCATGAGAGTAGCTCGTTGGCCAGAGTGTCATTTTCCTGTCTGGCTGGACTTCTCTGATAAAGAATATTTACAGGAAAGAACTAGTTTAATGCTTCGAGAGGTTGTTAATAATTTTAAACCCTATGACTCTATTGCTTATTGGCAACTAGAAAATGAACCCTTGTTAGACTCTTTTGGAATTTGTCCGCAGAGTGATTATGGTTTTTTACAAGAAGAGTTGGCCCTGTTAAAAAGCTTGGACAATAGACCAGTGATTATCTCGGCTACCGGAGAGTTAAGCTTTTGGAGCAAGGAAATTAAAATAGCTGATATCTTTGGAACCACTATGTATCGAGTTGTTTATAATAATTTTTTAGGATATATTAAATATCCCTATACAAGTAATTTTTATAAATATAAAGCCAAATTAAAAAAAATTAATCCCGGAGAAGTCTTTATTATTGAGCTTCAGGCCGAACCCTGGATAAATGAGAAAGATATTATTAATCCAGAGAGTAAAAAATATCTTAAATCTTTTAATATTAATCAATTTAAAGCTAATACTCAATTTGCTTTAGACACTGGATTTAACAGGGCTTATTTGTGGGGCGTTGAGTGGTGGTATTTGCGCTATAAAGAAATGAACGACCCTATTTATTGGAACTTTGCTAAAACATTATTTTAACTTTTATGATTTCTATTATTATACCAACATTAAATGAAGAAAAATATTTACCTTTATTATTAGATTCAATTAAAAAACAATCTTGCCAAGATTATGAAATAATTGTTTCTGATGGTTGTTCTGAAGACAGAACTTTGGAGATAGCCAAGAGTTATAACTGTAAAATTATTATAGCCAAAAAAGATGAAAGACATCCCTCGATTCAAAGAAATAATGGAGCTAAAATTGCCCAAGGAAATATTTTATTATTTTTGGATGCTGACACTGCTTTGCCAAATGATAAATTTTTAGAAATAACTATTAATGATTTTAGAAAAAGAAAATTAGGAGTAGCTGGTTTTTTTATGGATTTTAAATCTAAAAAACTCTTTTATCGTTTTTATTATTGTGTTTATAATAGCTTAGCTTTTTTAGCTCAATACGTTAAGCCACTAGCGGTTGGAGCTGGAATAATTATTAAAAAAGAATTACATAGTTCTATTAATGGCTTTGATGAGCATGTTTTTATTGGCGAAGATCAGATATATTGCGAGCAGGCAGCTAAAAAAGAAAAGTTTAGGTTAATAAAAAAAACTAAAATATTTTTTTCTATTAGAAGATTTGAAAAAACCGGTCGCTGGAAAATGTTTGGTAATTTGGTTTATTCTGTTTTATATGTTTTGATTTTTGGGCCAATTAGAAAAAAAATTATTAAGTATGATTTTGGAAACTATAATTTATAATTAATCCCTCTTGACCCTCCGGGGGGGGGGTGATATAATTATAATATAAATTAGATATTTAATTGATATAAGCGATTAAATAATATATAATATAGATATAAACTAAAAGAATAATTAATTTAAATAAATAATAATAAAAAAAATATATTATTTTTTAATAATATAAATAATTAAATTATATATATAATATATATAAAC
>CAZSNN010000023.1:0-9787 GCA_964608425.1 uncultured Gammaproteobacteria bacterium
TTAATTGATCAACAATATCCTGTTCTCTAACTCTGGTATTTTGCGAGCACAAGCGGTAATGATTACAAGTTCCATAAACATGCCCCTTTCTTTGACTCCAACTAATAATGCCACCACATTCAGCGCAGCGCATATTGCCCTTAAAAATAAAGAGATGTTTTTTAAATTGAGTTGCTGATAATTTGCGTTTAATTTTTAATTGCACCTTATCAAATAAATCATTATCAACTATTGGTTCGTGATTACCGGGATAGACTTTTTTATTCCAAACAATTTGTCCAGTATAAAAAGGATTGGTCAGCATGTTGTGCAAAGTGTTTTTAGCTAACATTTTTCCTGATGGTGTTTTAAGGCCTTCGTCAAACATTACTTCTGCTAAAAAGTTTAGAGAATAATTACCACTCGCATATAATTCAAAAGCCTGTCTAATTAAAGGGGCAATTTCTTCATCAATAATTTGTGTCTTATGTCCCTTGTCGCCAATTGTTTTATAACCCAAACAAGGGCGTTGCGGCATCCAACCAGATTCGAGTTTTGCTTTCTGCCCTTTCTTTACTTCCTCACTTAAATTATTAGTATAGAATCTAGCAATTGCTACTTTCATATCCCAAACTAAATTTTCGTGAGCTCTGGTATTTCGATTAACAATAAAGTTTTCTTTTACAAAATGTATTTCGTGTCTTTCGTCTTCATTTATCCAATCGCTAATTATTGCCGCATCTCTTAGGTTGCGAGTTAGCCTATCTATTTTTTCAACCAGGATAAGATTAAGTTTATTCTTTTTGGTATAAACCAACATTTCCGAAAAAGTTTTCCTGATCAGCTTGCCGCTGGCGGATTCAGAAATTTTGTATGTTTTTACAATACTAAAATCATTACGACTAGCGTAATCTTTGAGTAGTTTCTCCTGGGCTTCTAAAGAATAACCTTTTTCTTCTTGTTCTTTAGAGGAAACTCGGCAATAGAGAATGCATTTTTTATCTGTCTTTTTCATATTTTTGGTAACTAAAAGGGAGCGGCTCCGTGCACACAAACCAATATCACTAAAAGCAATACTTGTCTGTCAGAACCGCCCCCTTTTAGGGGACAAGTATAAAAAAAGCTTTTAGCGTTATGTTTGATTTGTGTGCATTTTCATATTAACAAATTACTTGGATAATTTCAACTTTATTAGAGCCTTATAATATCCGACTATTTGGTTGCCAATTTCAAACACTTCGCTATCCGATAGATCTCGTCCGTATTCATCTTTGATGATTATCTTTAGTTTTTGAAGCATTTGCTTGCTAACCATATTAAGAGTTGCGAATTAGTTTTAGGGTAAAAAGTTGTGCATGACTTTTTACTCAATTTCTTTAAGAGCCTTTTCGTAAGAGGCTAGTTTTCGCGCGAGCATTTCTTGACTTTCAGAATGTTCAAAACTTTCTCCGGCTTCCAGTGCTTTTTTCATGCCGTTAATTTTTCCAATAAGCCACTGGTGATATCCGTAGGTGCCGAAATTAATTTTTTCTAAGTTTGACATATTATTTAATTTGATAAATGTTTACCGTTACTTCACCTCGATATTTATTGCTAAATTCCTTTTCATAAACTTTTTCTGGTGGAGGGCAGTAGCCCATTAACATCTCTTCGCATTCTTGGCCTTTAAATTCTTGAGGACGATTTAAGTTGCGAGAATAAAAGAATTTTTTCTTGCCGAAATATTTGCGGTTAAAAGATTCTTTACTTAAATATTTAGAGACGTATAAGCCGACATTGTTGATCGATTTTATTTTATTGATTTTAACGAAACCGTGCCGCCAAATTTTCTCAATTTTTTTAGTATCCGCTTTTTGGTTCAAGAGCAGATGATAGTGAATGGCTCCACCGAACTCTTTTTTAATGTTGGTGCGGAAATAATAATCGCCTTGAAACTCGGGAACGGCTAAATATTTAATGCCAAGGAAGTTATATTTTAATCTTTGGATGAAAGTCATAAAAAGATAATTACATTTCTCAAATTCGGTGATATCTTTTTTGTTCTCAAATTTATTTTCATCAAAAGTTAGAGTGAGGAAAGTGATAAAATCAGGATTGCTATTTACTAGGCGCATAATGGTCATTCTGGTTCGTCTGAGGGCACCGCTTCGCATTTCTGTTTGTTCTTCTTTAGGTTTATTCTTTCGTTTCTTCCTATGGACCGCCTTTCTGCCTAAAGTGATTTCGTTTTGGTAAATATATTCTTCAATAAATGATCCAGAGATAATAATTTTGGTTTTATAGGTTCCTTTAGATCGTTTTTCTCTAGATTTTTTAATGTATTCTAAATACTTTAATCGTCCACGTTCTAATCTTTCGTTATCTTTGTTATCCATATCACTTAAATCTTGTTGAGTGTGCTTATAGTCAAGTCAATAAGCAGTTGTGAAGCATGACATGTCTTACCGCCTCTGTTTTTCTTTTTCGGCTCCCCTAAGGGGATGCCGCCGAAAAAGAAAAAAAGCAGAGAGGCGGATAATTTTTGACATTAAAACATATGAGCAGAATTATGAATTAGTGAGGAGTTCGACCTTTTTGAATCTCCTTCTACCCTTTATGGACGAAATTTCGCAGGCAACAAAAAAATCCCCTAACTTTAGATAAGTTAAGGGATTAAATTAGCAGGGAAATAGCGAAGAAATTTCTTTAGGGTCTAGTTAGATATTCTTTTGGTGGTAGTTTTTTAGTGTCTGATTCGGAGATATGGCGGTCTGACCAGGAGTCTCTGAAGTCCGGTGGCGAGATGAGTTTTATTTTTATTTGGTATTCTTCATTTTTTTCATTATAAATAATTGGATCGTCTTTGAGACCGAAATGAGCCTTTAATCTTTTAGATAAGTCTTGTTTATTCTTCTTAAATAAATCTCTTTTAGCTTTATTTCCGGCATAAGTATTTATTTTAATGCGGCCGTTTTGAGTAGAAAATAGAATAAGCGTATTCCAACTTTTAACATATGAGGCATTTTGGGAAGAATTTTGGCGAGTATCGGCAAAGCCTAGCTCTTCATAACTAGAATCCTTTTCTTCACCGTCTATTTTTAAAGTAATATCGTGATTGTTTTTAAATCTAATTTCAATATTACTCCAAGCATCGGTTAGCGCCTCTTTATATAGTTTGCTGCCCGTATCGGCAAATTCATTGGCCATCTCCAAGGCTTTAAGCCAAGACATAACACTTTTATTAAAATCTAGAAAGAATTTTTTATAATAACGGGGCTTGATGAAAATATCGGCTTTAGCGTTTATTAAATCTTTCTCCATTGCTTGGATTTCTTTGAGTTGTTCTTCGAGCTTACTGTCTACCACCACTTTCCTTAAGGGCGCTATGCTGCCAGCCTTAAGAGCTTTTTGAAGGGCTGGAGCTAAAAGACTAGCACCATCAATCATCTCTTTAAATAGGCTGTAATATGCCCAGTTATATGATTTGGTTGGGCTATTTTTAATCTTTTTTAAATCTACCTCAGAAAGAGCTCCGTCTTTATCGTTTTCCTTAACCTCCTTGTTTAGGGCAGTCATAAAACCACCAAAAGCTTTAGCTGATTCAATGGTGTTTAGGTACTTTTTAATCACCATAAAAAGACCAGGAATTTCTGCAGAAATTGACATTTTTTCGCTGAGCTTAATTTTCTTGCGAGAAAATATAATCTTGAAATAGGCTTTATGGAACTCCATTACAAGGCCGTCAAGCTCGTTTTTAAGTTGTTTCGTTTCACCTGTCATAGTGAGCTTATTTTATAACGTGAACTGGTATTAGTCAAAAGCAGGGACACGGGGTTGATTGTCTATCTGTGGCTTCTCATTTTAGCGTCTAGTTTTAAGCATAAATTATGTGATATAATTGATATATATGAAAAATCTCGTCATTATATATAGATTTTGTATCAAAAAAGGTATATTCTGGTTTTATAATTGGCTATAATCAAAGGCTAGTCGTATTTTTATTAATACTATTAATGATATAAAAATCAATCATTTTTCTCTATCACTAAACCACCAAAATTGTTAATTGCCTCAAGCAGGAAGATTATAAAAATAATCAAATTATGAATAAATTTGTTAAAGTAAAAAAAGAAACCGAAATAAAATTTTTAGAGCTTCGTTTTAAACGCAGTAGTATAATTGATAAATTCAAGAAGAAACTAGAGAAAGAAAAAATTAATGAAATTATGAATTCAATTCTAGATAAATAATTATATGATAACTTTAGAAGAACAAAATAAAATTAAAAAAAATGAGGTTTTACCTGTCGCTCGAGAAAAAATAGAAGATAAAGAAATATCACCAGAAGAATTTTTAGATTATATTGAGTCAGAAAATCAAGAATTTATAAAAGAAACAAAAAATGAAGTCGAAAATCTTAATTCTGTTGGCGTGGAAGAACAAAAATTTAATGAGATTAAAAAAGAAGAACAAATTGAAGAAAAATTAGCTGAAATAGGAAATGAAGCAAAAAAAGTAGTAGATGCGGCAAAAAATGAAGTAGAGATAATAGAAAAACAAAATAGCGAAAAAGAAGGCATCGTGTTTAATAGGGATGATTTTGTAAAAGAGTTTAAAGCAAGAGTAGGGAAAATAGAAAAGCTTGAAGATGTTTTCCCTATAATTATAGAAATTAACGAAGAACAAAAGGATCGGATAGACTTAAAATTATTGTTCGACAATTTTAAGTTCACTGAACATCTTGGTGCAGAAAAGTCGGTTACAATTGAAGAATATTTTGATGAAAATATTAAAGATTTAGAACTGACATCAATGGATAAGGATAGTCTCGAAGAAGCAAGAAAAACCCCTATCGAAGAAATCAAGAAACAGATTGAAGAGGAAATAGAAGGTGTCATTCTGCCTGTTTTAGATATGAAAGACACAGATTTTGAAATAATAAAAAAAATTCAGGATAAGGTATCTGTATCGAATTATCAAGCACCTAATCTGATAAAATTTTTGAATGTATATAAAAATCTACCAGAAAATAGAAAGAAAATAATTGATAATTTGATTTTTGTTGATTATAAGCAAGAAGAAGGTTCTCCTAAAAATAAAAACAATTTTCGTGATGTTAGTAGTAGTCTAAATGAATTACTCAGCGATCCCGACTTAGTAGAAAAAATTGATTTAATAAATTCCAATAATTTAGGCGAGATCTTAAAAGATCTAGTTTCTTCAGAGGAAATAGATAAATACTCATACAGCAATAGAGTTGATGATTTTAAAAAAATATCTTTAACGTCCTTGGGGTTAGTAAAAAATAATGAGTACTTTAAAATTGAGCCAAGCCAAAATATTTACAACTCTATTGATGAACTTAATGAGATAGATGAGAGTGTTCTTAGGGATATAAAAGAATTTGATGGAAATATTGAAGAATTAACTTCTAACCAGATAGTTATTTATAAAAAAAATATCGAGAATTTACCTGCAAATATTAAGGAATTCTGTAAAAAATGCTATCAAGAAAGTAGCAAAAAGGGAGATTTTAATTTTGGTTACAGTGATTTCTTTAAATTAATTGAAACTGATGATAATTTTGAAAAAATAAAAATAGGCTATGAAAATGGATTGATAAATGGTCTTGGAGATTATAATTTGAAAAAACTCACAACTTTTGAAAAGAAAGATATAGATTTGATATTAAAATCGGGGGAAGACTTAAGAATTGAAGAAGATTTGTTGAAAAAACTGGAAGGTTTAAGTGATGAAGATATCCTCAAATATAAAGAAATTAAAATAGAAATGTCATATTTAATTCCGAGTGATAAGCCGGTTATTTTGAAATATATTGAGGATATAAAAAAATTATCTGCTGAAGAAATAAAATTCTTTGAACGATGGAAAAGTGTTAAAAATGAGTCATATAAAGATATAAAAAATTATACAGAATCTCTGGCTGAATCAAATAGTAATAAAGAAGGCTTTGCTAAATTATCTAAATTTTATAATGAAGATCAGAATGCCGAATATATAATATTTGAAGTAATAACAAAAAAATATTATAGTAATCCACCCATGTATCTTATCGTTGCAGAATATGAAAGATTTAATGAAAATCCTAAAGATTATTTCTTAAATAATCGCAGAGAAATAATGCGTAATTACGACAAAATAAATAATATCATTGAAAATAGTGGCCAAACATTTACTCAAGAAGAACTCAATATAATATTTAAGGATGCACTACAGAATGAACCAAAAATTTTAATGACTGAGAATAATAAATTCCCTTTTAGTATTGAACAAAGAGAAACAGTCGATTTTCTATCAAAAAATGAATGGATACTAGTATTTAGTAGTATTATTGTAGATATAAAAGATTTTAAAATTTCCCCTAAGAAGTATTTTATCGAATCTCCCTATAGTACATTTGCAAATTTTGAGGTAGTAAAAAAATATCTTGATAAAAATAATCAACCTTTCGAGCAAACTGAATTAGACTTAATATTTAGCAATGTTTTGAATAGCAATCATCAATTATTACTTAAAGAAAATAATTTCCCCTTTTCTCCTGAACAACAAAAAATTATAGATATTTTCGAAAAAATTAATAATTCACCATCTAGTGAGATGAAAAACATGGCACTGGAACTATCTTTGCAGATAGTAAAAGATGGAGATTTTTCTGCTATAGGTGAGCGTTATGAAAAAATTGATAATATTTTTGTAAAAAATAATATTCCTTTTATTGGTAAGCAAGCTAAAATTTGTGAAGCTCTTCATCCTAAGATAAGTACCAGTACCAAATCTAGCCCAGAGTTGCAATCCCTGCATAGCGATAATGCAAAAAGGCTGTTAATTTTTAAAGATTTGTTACGCTCGAGTTTTAATAGTTTAAATTCTAATTTGGAGCAATATTTACTACTTTTTAAGAGTGGACAGGATGTTTTAGATAAATATGAAAAAGGAGAACAGTTAAATGTTGATGAAGAAGAAAAATTAAAATATTTCTTTAAAAAAGTTAATGCACTATCAGAAAATACTAGAAAAACTGATAAATTCAATAAATTTGACTTAGAGAATCTAAGCTTATCTGATAATCTACAAGCATTAAAATCTAATTTTGGTGTCGGGGATAAACAAACTATAACTGAAAAATTTGAAACAACCTTTCTCAAAAGAGTTGGTATTGATAGTTTTTCTGAAGCATTAAAATATTATGATGATTTACGTGGATCAGTTAATGAGAGAAATAAACAGCTGGCTCAAAGTGGTCAGATTGATTTAAGTGGAAATGATTTAGCCAAAGGAGTTTCTGTAAATTATTTTGATAGTAACTTAGACAGAGGTATATACGCTCCAGAATTTGTAGGTGCAGAATCGATAGAAGCAAAAAATAAATCAAAAGATGGGGATGCAACACCTTGGGATACTGATTTAATTAAAGTCGGAAATAGGACCTCAACAGAAATAATAGAAAAGTCCACCGCTTCAACATATGGTGATGCGATTTTGATAATTAAAGATCGTGGACAGTTTAATAAGAATGAAACAGGACAGCCACTAGCAACAGATCAAAATAAATTAGAATTATTCAAAACTGGTGTTTTAGGGGAAGACCATTATGGAATCAGAACTGGTTTTGGCTCAACTGAAATTGATGCCTTGTTGGTCAAAGATACTATTTTACAAAATAATAAGCAATTAGATTCTTTAAAGTTTTCTATTGCACAGAAAGGTTTTTACATTCCTATTTGTGACAAAACAGGGAAAGTCATTTTTACAGCTAATGACTTTGAGGAATATAAGAAAATTTTTGACGGAGTAGATAAATATCATGGTGAAAAAATTAATTTAAATGAAGATTGGAAAAATTCTAAATTTAAGGAAGAAATTAAGGAATTCTCTCAAACTAATGAAAATCTAGATAAAATAAATAAGATTAAAAATGATATCTATTCTGATATTGAAAATGATTTGAAAACTTTTGGAATAGATCTTCATAAAGGACGTTATGACGATAGTGTTGCGGGGGCTAAAATAATTGATACAGGCTCGACAGGTCGTGGAGCGGCCTTAGATACTGGCTATGACTTTGACTTCGTTATAAAAATTGATGATAGAGATGCTAATAAAATCAACCAAATGGCTGAAAATTTGAAAATTAAATATCCTTACGACCAAGATTATGAGAGTTCAGGGATGAGGACATTTAGATTTAAGAGCTTCGAAAAAGATGGTAATTTGATTGATTTGGATATTAGTTTTGTTAAGAAATCTGACAGTGAAGAATTGGACGCAAACGAAGCAGTCGCACAAAAATATGATTCAATTAAAAAATCCTTTGGCGAAGATAAATTATTAGATGTTTTGACTAATGTTAGATTTGCTAAAAAAGAGTTAAAAAAGGCTGGGTGTTATAAAAAGGGTTTAACGGGAAACGGCGAACAACAAGGTGGGTTAGGAGGTATTGGTGTGGAAAATTGGATATTAAAGAACGGAGGTGATGCGGTTGTTGCCTTTAGAGAGTTTAATAAAAACGTCTATCAAGATGGAGAATTAATATCATTTAATGACTTCAAAAATAAATACAAAATTTTTAGTGCTGGTAGTAATATAAGAGGAGGAATAAAAGCTGAAAACTTTGTTTATAATATGGATGAAGTTGGATATCAAAAAATGGCTGAGCTATCTAAAAAATTTGTAGAGTAAGATAGTGTTTCGATATTTAAATTAATTGATAGATAGTTAGACTTATTTTTGATTGTTTATCTTTTTATTAAGACCGTTGCTTTTGATGAAAAATGTATTAAGATATTGACTTACGAATGTAACAAGCTATCAGCAAGTGTTATATTTTCGCCATAATTAGCCAGTGAAGTCCGAAAACTGTCTCTCCAAGCGAGCAGTGATCTGTACCCCAAAAAGTAGACAAATTTTGTCTACTTTTTTTGTTGTTAAAATAGGATATAATAAAATAATAAATTAAAATAAAGAATATGCGAACTAAATTTTCTAGTGAACAAATTGATAAATTAAGATTAAATCCATGTGTATTTAATTGTACAGCCAATTCAATTAACTATACTTTTGAGTTTAAAAAGCGAGCTCTAGAATTAAATGATATTGGAATTAATGCTAGAGAAATTTGGCTAAGGTCAAATTTTGATACATCTTGGTGGCGCAAAGGATATTTTAAAGAAACTATTAGAGATTGGAAGAAAATTGTAGATAAAAAAGGTATAGAAGGATTAATTAGACCAGGTGGTATTCAATTTGATAAAGGTCCATCCCCAAATAGTTTTGATAAAGTTAAAAGACTTGAACTTCAAGTAAAATATCTAAAAGTCGAAAACGATTTTTTAGCCAAACTCCGGGCCAAAAGAGCGGAGTCAAACTCAGGCCGAATCAAAAATATGAAATAATTAAAGAATTAAATGACAATGTTAGTTTTTTATGTAAATTAGCTAAAGTATCAAATTGCGGATATTACAAATGGTTAAAACAGGCTGATAAGCCAGACAAGGACTACAATGATTATTTAAAGATTAAAGATATTTTCGAAAAAGGAAGGGGCAGATATGGCTGGAGAAGCATCAAAATGCATTTACCAGAAATGAATCATAAAAAAATTCAGCGGATTATGAGAAAATATGAATTAGTTACCAAGATCAGAAAAAGAAATCCATATAAAATAATTATGAGAAAGAGGTTGGAGCATCGAAGATTCCCGAACGTATTGCAAAGAGAATTCAAGCAAAATATTCCATATAAAGTATTTTGTACTGGAAGGTACCCCAAACACTAGACACTTTCTCCATGTGTTACTAAACTAGAAACA
>CAZSNN010000024.1:0-9643 GCA_964608425.1 uncultured Gammaproteobacteria bacterium
CCAACTTATAATATTGATAAAGATTTTGATTGGAATAGAGAAAGTTTAAAACCAATGTGGGAAATGACTTCTAAATACGGCATTCCTTATTTCTCAAATTTTGTTAATTCTGATATGAGCCGCGATGATGCTAGAAGTATGTGTTGTCGTCTGAGATTAGATAATCGTGAACTTCGAAAAAGAGGTGGTGGACTTTTTGGCGCTAATCCTTTAACAGGAAGTTTGGGGGTAGTGACTGTGAATATGGCTAGACTGGGGTACTTAGCTAAAGATGAAAAAGATTTTAAAGAAAGATTATTAAAATTAATGAACTTGGCCAAAGAAAGTCTAGAGATAAAAAGAAAGGTGGTTGAGAATTTTACCGAAGAAGGGCTATATCCTTATTCTAAATATTATTTAGCAGAAATTAAAGAAAGATTTGGATCTAGCTGGAAAAATCATTTTAACACTATTGGCTTAAACGGAATGAATGAAGCAGCTGTAAATTTATTAGGAGAAAATATTGCTAGTGCTAGAGGATATAAATTTGCTTTAGATATTATGGATTTTATGAGAGAAACTATTTCTAAATTTCAAGAAGAGTCAGGAGACCTTTTCAATTTAGAAGCTACTCCAGGAGAAGGCTGTACCTATCGTTTTGCTAAAAAAGATCAAGAAATGTATCCAGAGATAATTTGTGCTAATAATGACATGGTAAAGAGTGGACAAGGAGATCCTTATTATACAAATTCAACTCATTTACCAGTTAGCTTTACTGATGATATTTTTACAGCCCTAGATTTACAAGACGAGCTTCAAACTAAATATACCGGAGGAACTGTTTTGCATGGATTTTTGGGTGAAAGAATCAGTGATCCAGAAATTACTAAAAAATTAGTTAAAACTATTGTGGAGAATTATAAATTACCGTATTTTACAATTTCTCCAACTTTTTCTGTTTGCCCTATTCACGGTTATTTATCAGGAGAGCATAAATATTGTCCTAAATGTGATGAAGAAAAAGGCTTAGGTGTCTTTGCTTATAATCAAATTCCAGGGGACAATAATATTGAAACTTGCTCTTGTTAATTTTGCTTTTTAGAAAAATATATTTTATAATAATTAATAATAAAGCTCTCATCTTTTACATAAAAATATGTTAGCTTTAAAAAAGAAAAATATGAGTCCAATTCAAACTAACAACAGAACAGAGTGTGTTGTTTACGCTAGAGTAGTTGGCTGGCTTACCCCTACAAAATGTTATAATAAGGGTAAGGTTGCTGAATACAATGACAGAAAGACCTATAGAATTAAGGCTGAAAAGATTAGCGAATAATATTAATAATATTGAAATTATTGTATTTCCGTTAGTTTTTAATTTTTAAAATGGTAATTGGTGGTTTAGAAAAGCTTAGTTTAATTGATTTTCCCGGAGAGATTTCAGCTATTGTTTTTACCAAGTCCTGTAATTTTCGTTGCCATTTTTGTTATAACCCTATGCTTGTCCTGACTAATGGTGAGGGTAAGAATGAATATAGAGAAGAAGATTATTCTCAGTTTCCCGAGAAAGATCTTCTTCTTTTTTTAGAGGAAAGAAAGGGAAAACTCGGAGGGGTTGTAATATCAGGCGGGGAGCCAACTTTACAGTCGGATTTAAAAGAGTTTATTATCAAAATAAAGAAAATGGGTTTTAAAGTAAAGCTAGACACTAATGGCACTAATCCAGAAATTGTTGAAGATTTGATTAATAATAATTTGCTTGATTATGTGGCTATGGATATTAAAGCTCCTTTGGATAAATATGAAAAAGTGGTAGGGGTTCGAGTTGATTTAAAAAAAATTAAACAATCTATAAAAATATTGAAGAAAGACTTAATTCCTTATGAATTTCGTACTACTTTAGTTCCTGGATTGCACGAGCTGGATGATATTGTTGAGATGTCAGAAGAAATATCAGGAGCTAAAAAATGGTTTTTACAAAGATTTAAATCAGACACGGAGCTAGTAAATTCTGATTTTAAGGGACTAGGAGCCTTTAAAATTATAGAGATAGAAGGAGCCTTAAAAAAGGCTCGAAAAAACGTCCCAAATTGTGAAATTAGGGAATAAAACTCGGTTTGATTTTAAAATATTTTTTTGCTATAATTCTTTTATAAGACAAATTAATTTTTTAAAAGTATGAAAATAGCAGAAGAAGAAAAAAATACTGAAAATAATGAAGAATTGGGAGAATTTTTTGAAAAAGGGTTGGAATTAAATGATTTAGTCAGAGAGAATCTTAAAGTAAGTCAGGAGATTTTAAGCTTAACTAAATATATAAAGAAATATATTGTTTGGCAAAAGATTTTTAGTTGGATAAAATTATTTTTAATAGTTATTCCAATAATCTTGGCTTTTATATATTTGCCTCCTTTTTTAAAGGATTTTTCGGCGTCAATTCAGGGACTTGTCGGATCAGTCAATGGCTTGGTTGGCTTTTAGTTTTTTATTTTAATCAATTTTTATATGGATAATGAAGTAATGTTTTTTGCTCAAACTAATTTTCGCAATGAAATGCGTCGTTTTGGTATAAAAATAGATGATCGTCGACGTCATATGTATTTGATTGGAAAAACTGGAATGGGGAAATCCACCATTTTAGAAAATATGATTATTGAGGATATTAGAGCTGGTCGAGGAGTGGCCGTGGTTGATCCTCATGGAGACTTAGCTGAAAAAATTATTCAATATATACCAGAAGAACGAATTAAGGATGTAGTTTATTTTAATCCTTCTGATATTGACTTCCCTATCGCTTTTAACTTAGTAGAGCAAGTAGAACCTCATTTACGTCATTTAGTGGCTTCTGGCCTAATTGGCGTTTTCCAAAAATTATGGGCGGACTCTTGGGGACCTCGTTTAGAATATATTCTAAGAAATGCTATCTTAGCTATTTTAGATTTTCCTGGATCAACTTTATTGGGAGTAGTTAGAATGTTGTCTGATAAAGATTATCGAAAAAAGGTAGTATCAAATATTAAGGACCCGGTTGTAAAATCTTTTTGGGAAAAAGAGTTTTCTAGCTATGCTGACAAGTTCGCTTCCGAGGCGGTTTCTCCGATTCAAAACAAGGTTGGACAATTTTTGTCTAGCTCTTTTATGAGAAATATTGTGGGTCAAGTTAAGTCCTCAATTGATATTAGAGAAATAATGGATGGCGGAAAAATTTTAATAATGAACTTGAGCAAGGGTAGGATTGGTGAAGACAATTCAGCTTTACTTGGAGCTATGATGATTACTAAAATTCAATTAGCTGCCATGAGTCGAGTTGATATTGAGGAAAAAGACAGAAAAGATTTTTATTTATATATTGATGAGTTTCAAAATTTCTCTACAGAGAGTTTTGCTAATATATTATCAGAGGCTAGAAAATATCGTCTTAATTTGATTATGGCCCATCAATACATAGAACAATTAAATGAAAGGGTTAAGCCAGCAGTTTTTGGAAACGTTGGAACTATTATTGTTTTTAGAGTAGGAGCCGCTGACGCTGAAGAATTGGTTAAAGAGTTTACTCCAGTTTTTACTGAGGAAGATATTGTTAATTTGCCAAAATATGAAATGTATTTAAAATTAATGATTGATGGCATTGCTTCCGATCCTTTTTCAGCTCGAGGTTTGCCCCCGCTTCCAGTTGAAGATAAAACTAATAATACAGAAAAGGTTATAAGTTATTCCAGGGAAAAATATGCTTCTAAAAAAGAAATCGTGGAAGAAAAAATCATGCTATGGCATCAAGATTATTCTGGCGACAATTCTGAAAAAAATAGTAGCGGTAAATCAAGTAGAAAAGAAGAGGGTTTTGCTTCAAAATGTTCTTCTTGCGGAGTTGATGTTATTACTCCTTTTAAACCCGATGGAATTAGGCCAATTTATTGTAAAGATTGCTTAAATAATCCAGACAAAAGAAAGACCCCAGTTATTAATAAGTCGATAAAACCTAGTTTTAAAAAGAATAATTTTTCTAATAACCCCGTAAATAAAGAAAAAGTTTCTCCTGCTTTTAAGTCTAATTCTTTTTCAAGGCCAAGTCCAAAATTTACTTCTAATTTAAATATTAAAGAAGAGAAAGTAGAAACAGCTGAGGAAATAATTAATGACATTAAAGCTTTGAGCTTGGAGGATTTAAAACAGGCCAGGCCCGTTGGCTTTCGTCCCCCTAAAAGAAATAATACTGAAAACGATATTAAAAAGGATATTGGTGGAGAGATGAGCGAAGGCGAAAATATTAATTTAGAAAACTAAAAAATTAAATATGGATTATTTAAAAGTAGCTAAGGCCACTGAGCTTTCTGGTAGAGATAAAAAGATTTATCGATCCCTAGAAATTCTTCCTGGATTTTTATCAGTCGGCACTCTTCTGATTTTAATAGTTTTTTCATATTTTCAACCAACTTGGGTGGCTTATTTTTTGATAGCTTTTAATGTCTATTATTTTTTATTAGTTATTTTTTTGGCTATTTATTTAATTAATTCTTATAAGAAATTAAAATATAATAAAAAAATAGATTGGTTTAAAAAATGTGAAGAATTGCCTTCAGAGAGAGAAAAGTTGTTAGAGGGTAGTCTAGGAAAAAAGGGTTGGAGTTGGCAGGATGTTATTCATATGGTTGTTCTTCCAACATATAACGAAAGCCTAGAGGTCATTAAAACTAGCTTTAATGGACTAATTAGCAATGGTTATCCAAGCGAAAAGATGATTGTTGTTTTAGCCATGGAAGAAAGAGTCGGCGAAAGTGCTAAAGAAAAAGCTAAAATAATTGAAAAAGAATTTGGTCATTATTTTAGAAAATTTTTTGTTTCTTTTCATCCTGATATCGAAGGAGAATTAAAAGGAAAAGGGGCTAATCAAGCTTATGCCGGCAAATTAGTAAAAAAAGAAATTATTGATAAAGAAGGAATTGATTATGATAAAATTTTAGTTAGTGTTTTTGATATTGATACTGTAGCTTCTTATAATTATTTTTTCTGTCTGACTTATAAATTTTTAACAGTTCAAAATCCTTATAGAGCTAGTTATCAGCCTATTCCGGTTTATCATAATAATATTTGGCAAGCACCGTTTTTTGCTAGAGTTTCTTCGGCTTCTAATACTTTCTGGCAAATGATGCAACAGATTAGACCAGAAAAATTGGCTACTTATTCATCTCACTCTATGACCTTTAGAGCTTTAGTCGATATTGGATTTTGGGCTACTAATATGGTTAGTGAAGACTCTCGAATATTTTGGCACTGTTTCTTGTATTATAATGCTGATTATCGAGTAGAACCTTTGTATTTTCCAGTTTCTATGGACGCTACTTGTGATGAAAGTTTTATGAAGACAGCTAAGAGTTTGTACAAACAACAAAGACGTTGGGCTTGGGGTAGCGAAAATGTGCCTTATTTAATTTTTAATTTTTTAAAAAAAAGAAAAACTCTTAAAAAACGAAAAGCCCTAAGACATATTTGGATTCAGATTTATGGCTTTCATTCTTGGGCAACAACAGCTTTAATAATTGGTTTTGTTGGTTGGTTGCCAATGATATTAGGCGGAGACAGATTTAACGAAACTGTTATGGCTTTTAATTTACCGGCCATTACTCGAACCTTGATGACAATTTCTATGATTGGTCTTTTAATTTCAGCTACCATATCTTCCCTGCTATTGCCCAAAAAACCAAAAAATTATGGATTTTTTAGAAGTATAAAATTATTTTTTGAATGGGTTTTTGTGCCGATCTCTATTATAGTTTTTGGAGCAATTCCTTGTATTGATGCTCAGGTTAGATTGATGTTAGGGAAATATATGGGTTTTTGGGTTACTCCAAAATCTCGTTAGTTTTTATTATTTTTTATGTCTAATAAATATAATCTTAGTCCAACTGAAAAATTAAATTATGTCCACAAGGGAGAATCAAAGGGACAAAAGGGGCGAGTTTTAAAACAATCCCTCTTTTTGATTTTTATAATAGGCATGATAATTTTAATTTTATTTCCTTATTTAAAAAACAAGAAGAAGAAAATGGAGCTGGAAAATGAGATTGCTAAAGTTAGAAATGATATTAATCAATATGAAAGGAATAATGAAGAGTTAAAAGAGTTTTTGTCTTACCTAGAATCTGATCAGGCTGTTGAAGAAAAAGCCAGATTAAATTTAGGTTTGCAGAAGGAGGGAGAAAAGGTGGTGGTTATAAAAAAAATTATTAAGGATGAAAGCGTCGAAAGAGAAGATGCTAACCTAGATAAAGAAGAATTAACCAATCCTCAAAAATGGATTAAATATTTTTTTGATAATTAATTTTATATATTCATGAAAAAAACAATTGGCTTAATATTAGCATTTTCATTTTTATTATTATCTAAAAATGTTTGGGCTAGTGAAATTGAAAATAAAAAATTTAATATTATTTTGGACAAAGAAACTATTTTAAAAGGATATACTGTTTCAGCTTTTTCCGATAAATTAAAATTATCTTTAGTTCCAGGAATTTTGTCAGAAGATACCGAGGTGTCCATAGAAGAAATTGGTGCCAGCGAGGTGATTTCTCCTTGGAACTTAGAATTGAAAAGCTCTATTTTGCAGTTTGAGTTTAAAAATAAAGCTGCCTATGATAACCATAAACCATTTTATATTCAATTCTCGTATGATGAAAAAAATTCTAATTATAAACAAGTATTTTTTTATGATAAAAATTATGCTACTTGGAGACCGCTTCCTACTTGGGATTTTCCAGAAGAAAAATTTGTTCGTTCCTTAATCCACTTACCTTATGCTAGAATTGCAGTTTTTTCTTATCCAGAAGTTTTATCAGTTGGTCAGGCTAGTTGGTATAAATATAAGGGAGGTGATTTTACTGCTTCTCCAGATTTTCCTAAGGGTTCAATTCTGCGGGTTAAAAATTTAGCCAACGGAAAATATGTTGACGTTACAGTTAATGATTTTGGACCGGATAGATCTATTTTTCCTGATAGAATCTTAGATTTAGATTACGAGGCTTTCAAAAAAATATCAAATAAGGGCGAGGGAATAATAAATATTTCCATAGAACCGCTGAGTGTAGCTACGGCTAGTTTCGATAAAAAATTATTAGTTGATATTGGTTCGGGAGAGGTTCCAGAGATAAAATCACTTGGTGCTATTTTAATAAAAGAAAGTGATAATAGTATTTTATACGAAAAGAATTCAGAACAAGCTTTGCCAATAGCTAGTTTAACAAAAATTTTGTCAGTCTATACTTTTTTGCAAGAGGGAAATAATAGTGAAAGATTGGAGGAGATTATAAAATATGATGTTAAGGATGAGCAATATAATTTTAAATATTTTCCTAAATGGGAAATAGCTTTGGTTAATTTAAAGTCAGGTGACTTATTATCCATTAAGGATTTAGTATATTCTGCTTTAGTAAGATCGGCTAATAATGTAGTAGAAACTTTGGTGAGAGTTAGCGGTTTAAGCAGAGATGATTTTATTAAAAAAATAAATTCTTGGGCCCAAGAAAATGGAGCAACTACTGTTAAAATAAATGAGCCTACGGGCTTGGACAAAAACAATGTTTCTTCTGCTAAAGATTTAGCGATGTTAGCTTCTATAATTTTTGAAAATAAATTAATGGGTCAGGCTAGCGTTACTCCAAGTTATCGCTTTGCTACTAGGAATGACAACTCTTTGAAATTACGTTATAATAGTAGTGATTTAGTTTTAAATAATAATTTTAAAAATTTTAAAATTGTTGGATCAAAAACTGGATATCTGGATGAAGCTGGATATTGTTTAATTACTCGAGCTGAGATTAATGGTGAAAAATATATTGCTGTTGTTTTGAATGCCCCATCTCGAGTTCGGAGTTTTTCAGAGACAATTGATTTATTTAATTTTGCTTCTTATAAAATAAATAAATAAATTTATGATAAAACTTGTTAATGTTGGCAAGGCCTACAAAAACAAAATAAAAATTTTAGAAAATGTTAACTTAAATATTAAGGCTGGTGAGTTTGTTTCTGTGGTGGGACAATCAGGAACTGGTAAAACTACTTTAGTTAAGATATTGATAGGCGAAGAGTTGGCTAGTTCGGGAGAAGTTTTTGTTGGTGATTGGGATATTACTAATATTGGTAAAGCTGAAGTCCCTTATTTGCGTCGTCAAATTGGGGTAATTTTTCAGGATTTTAAATTATTGCCCAAAAAGACTTTACGAGAAAATGTAGCCTTTGCTTTAGAGGTTTGTGGAAAAAATCAATCTAAGATTGATAAAATTGTTACTAGTGTTATGAAGATAGTTGGCCTACAAAACAAGATGGATCGCTATCCTCATGAAGTCTCTGGCGGAGAGCAGCAAAGAGCTGCTATTGCTCGAGCCCTGGTTCACCAACCTAAAATATTATTAGCTGATGAGCCAACGGGAAATTTAGATGCTATTAATGCCAACGATATTATTGAATTATTGTTAAAGATTAATAATTTTGGAACTACTGTTATTTTGGTTACTCATAATAGAGAGATTGTTAATCGTTTGAATCGTCGAGTTATTACATTTGACAATGGTACTGTTGTTAGTGATAAACAACATGGTAAATATATAATTTAATTTTTTAGATATGTTAATTTCATTTTTTCGTGCTCTAAAATTTAGCTTACAAGACATTAGTCGAAATGTTTGGTTATCAATAGTGACCATTACTATCATCCTTTTGGCCATGTTATCTATCAACACCTTAATCTTGACTAGAGTGGTTAGTTTTAGTGCAGTTGATGCTATTAAAGAAAAGATCGATTTAAGTTTATATTTGAAATCAGAGGCGAATGAGACTGAGATTTTGGACTTAAAATTGAAAATTAGCGCCATGGAAAAGGTGAGAGAGGTTAGATATATTTCTAAGCAAGAAGCTCTTGATTCTTTTCGAGAAAAAAATCAAGATAAGCCAGAAATTCTACAAGCCTTATTAGAGCTAGGCAAGAACCCTTTATCACCTAGCTTAGTAATATCGCCGAAAAATGTTGATGAGGTAGCTGACTTAATCGAAGAGTTAAAGTCAATTAATAATGATATAATTGATTCGCGTGATTTTACTGACAATAGATTAATATTAGAAAAGATTGATAATATTACTAACAGAATAGACGATATTGGTCTTTTTATAATTATTATATTTATTATTACTAGTTTGTTGGTTATCTATAATTCTATTAAAGTAGCCGTCTATACTCATAAAAGAGAAATAGAGATTATGCGCTTAGTAGGGGCCTCTAATTCATTTATCTACGCTCCTTTCTTGCTATCCTCGTTTATTTATACCTTGGTGGCTACTGTGATTATTGTAGCTATTACTTTTCCTTTGCTGGGCGTTTTACAGCCATACTTAGAGGTATTTTTTGTAGGGTATAATATTAATGTGGTTAATTATTTTATGAGCAATTTTTTAGTGATATTTGGATTACAGTTTTTGGGGATTTCTATTGTTAACGTAGTGGCTAGTTATTTGGCTGTTAAAAAGTATGCTAAGGTTTAGTTTTATTTAAGAAGAGTTCTTGACTTACGCATAAATATCAATTAATATATTTTTATTAATATTCGAGGATCGTCTAATGGTAGGACTCCAGGTTTTGGTCCTGGCTATCGGGGTTCGAATCCCTGTCCTCGAGCAA
>CAZSNN010000025.1:0-5431 GCA_964608425.1 uncultured Gammaproteobacteria bacterium
AATTACTTAATGATTATTTAAGAAATAACAATCCTTACCAATTAACAGCCAGAGAGGCTCAAATAATCTACACTCTAAACAGAACCCAATATCAAAACGAGATAATAAAAAAATTAGAAGATGGAGTTAATATAATAGCCGAAGATTATACTGGAACTGGAATAGCTTGGGGAGTTGGAGCTGGAATAGATCAGAGCTTTTTAGAAGAAATCAACAATCATCTGATCAAGGAAGATTTGGCTATACTCTTTGACGGAGAAAGATTCAAAAACTCGATTGAAAGTAATCATAAACATGAAGAAGATGAAGAATTTTCTAAAAGAGTTAGACAAATTCATTTAGAATTAGGTAAAAAATTCAATTGGATTAAAATTAACGCCAATTTAACCATAGAAGAAATCTCCCAACAAATACTAAGTATTGTAAAAAATATTGTTAAATAATGGCTAAAAAAATATCAAACAAAAAACTGAATTATTCTCAGTTTTTTTTTGTTTGATAAATCCTATTTTTATTGATATAATTTAATTAATATAATATACAAAAATATGGAATACGACATCATTATTGGGTTAGAAATACATGCTGAGATTAAAACAAAGAGCAAAATGTTTTGCCCCTGCCCCAATGAAACTAATAACTTAAAACCGAATTCAAATGTTTGCCCTATTTGCTTAGGACATCCCGGAACCCTACCATTAATCAACCAAGAGGCTATCGAAAAAATAATTCTTCTAGGGCTGGCTTTAGATTGCCAAATTAATAGACAAAGCAAATTTGATCGAAAAAACTATTTTTATCCCGACCTACCAAAGGGCTATCAAATCTCACAATATGATTTACCAATCGCTCACCATGGATTTTTAGAAATAAATAAACAAAAAATAGAAATCACTAGAATTCACTTAGAAGAAGACACTGCCAAACTTAATCATCCTACTGGCAAAAACTATACTTTAATCGATTTCAATAGATCCGGAGTTCCTCTCTTAGAGCTGGTAACTGAGCCCATGATTCATGATGCTACTACTGCTAAATTATTTTGCCAAACTTTTCAACAAATTTTAAAATACTTAGACATCAGCTCGGCCAATATGGAAAAAGGAGAAATGCGTTGTGAGGCTAATATTAGTTTACAAAGAAAGAATTCTTGGTATCGGGATGAAGATGGAAAAATTAAAACTATTGCTAGAAATAAACTAAACAATAAAGTAGAGTTAAAAAATATTAATTCTTTTAAATCCGTAGAAAAAGCCATTAATTATGAAATAAAAAGACAGAGTGAATTATTAGAAAAAAAAGAAGAGATTCTTCCAGAAACCAGAGGCTATAATGAAAAAAATGGCGAAACTTTTAGACAAAGGATTAAAGAAAGTGGGGCTGATTATAGATATTTTCCAGAGCCAGACATTCCTCCGCTTAAAATAAATTCTGAAAAAATTGATAAAATAAAAGAAAAAATAATAGAATTGCCCCACAAGAAAAGCCAGCGCTTTATAAATGAATATAATTTATCACCAGATATTGCTGAAATAATTGTAGAAAATAAAGAAATAGCTAACTGGACAGAAAAAGTTATTTCAGAGTTAGCTGAATGGGTAAAGTCATCTGGAGAATCTTGGGAAAATCAAGACAAAAAACTAACTAAATTAACAGTTAATTGGTTGACTAGCGAGTTATTTAAATACCTTAAAGAAGATAAAAAAACAATAAAAGAAATTAAGATTACTGCGGAAAATTTTGCTGAATTAATATTATTACTTCACCAAGAAAAAATAACTAATTCATCGGGACAAGAAATTCTTAAGATAATGTACAAAACCGGAGGAGACCCCAGCAATATCATGGAAGAAAATAATTTAGAACAAAAAAATGACATTAATGAAGTTGAGTTATTGGAAATTATAAATCAGATAATTTCTCAAAATTCGGAACAATTCAGTCAATATCTAGCCGGCAAAGAAGCTTTATTACAATTTTTTATCGGCAAGACAATGGCCGAAACCAAGGGTAGATATAATCCTAAAAAAATAACAGAGATTATTGAAAACTTAAAAAAATAAAAATGAGAGAAACTAAAAAAAATGGCTTCACATTAATTGAAATAATAATAGCTCTTTTTATTATTGGCTTAATCATAACCCTGGCTAATATTTCTATTAATAGAATAAAGGAAAAAGGGAGGGATATTAAAAGAATTGACAACATTAAACAAATTCAATTAGCCTTAGAAATATATCGTCGTGATGTTGGTTCATATCCAGAAACAATTACTTTTGGAGGGGAATTAACAAACCCAACCAATCCTAATATTATCTATTTAAACGAAATACCAACTAATCTTCCCTACAAAAATAATGAGAACTGTCTTGATGAAGAATATACCTACTCAACCGAAGACGGTTTCTACTTAATTGATTTTTGCTTAGAGAGACCAACGGAAAATTATGCCCTAGGGCATAATTGCGCTAAAACCGAAGGAATCTATGATGGAAGATGTTTCCAATGTGGAACTTTATTAAGTTATCAAGAAGAAAACTATAATACAGTTCAAATTGGCAATCAGTGTTGGATGGCAAAAAATTTAAATTCTGGAACCATGATCAATAGCACTGTTCTACAATTAAATAATGATAATATAGAAAAATATTGTCCTAATAATATAGAAGATAATTGTGATATCTATGGAGGGCTATACCAATGGAATGAAATGATGGGATACTCGACAGAAGAAGGCTCTCAGGGAATCTGCCCAACCGGCTGGCACTTACCAACTGACAATGAATGGACCGAACTAACTAGGTACGTGATAGATGATCCTTCTTGCGATACCAGTTCGGGGTGCCCTCCCTCGGGTGAAAAAATAAAAGCTAGTCCTGAAGATACCCCCCCCTGGAATGGCACTAATGATTTTAATTTTTCGGCCCTACCCGCTGGATTTTGTAATAATCTTGGAGTTTTTTATTCACCGGGAACTAGAGCTCATTTTTGGTCTTCTACTATAAAAACATTTTCCACGGTCCCTATTCAAATAAATATTCATTCTACTCATAATGAAATAGATTTTGATACAGCAGATTTTAATTGGAGTTTTTCAGTAAGGTGTATAAAAAATTAATGTTATTTTTATGGATAATAATATTTTTAAAAAAAATAAAGGGTTTACATTGATAGAACTATTAATAACTATTTTTATTATCGCTATAATTTTAACTGTTGCCACTATATCTTTTAGCGAAATAAGAAAAAATTCCCGAGATAATCAAAGAGTTCAAGATATACAACAAATACAATTAGTATTAGAAAAATATTATCAAGATAATGACTCTTATCCTAATGAAATTATATTTGGCGAATCTCTGGTTAACGAGGAGAAAGAAAAGATATATTTATCAAAAATACCACAAAATCCCAGCCCTAGATCAGATGAATCCTGTTCTGAATCCGAATATATTTATGAAATAAACAATGATAATTACTCTATTGAGTTTTGCCTAGGAAAAGAAACCGGGAAAATTTCAGCTGGATATAATTGTGCTACTCCTCAAGGTATTAGAACTGGAAAATGCTTCCAATGTGAATCTACGATTACATATGAAGGCTATACTTATAATATTGTTCAAATTGGAGAACAATGTTGGTTCGAAGAAAATCTAAAATATTTACCAGAGGTTCATAATAATAGTGAATTTGCAAGCCAAGGAATTAATAAAAAACCAGCCTATGGAGTTTACAATTACAACGGGAGTAATGTGGCTACAGCTAAATCATTAGATAATTATAATAATTATGGAGTATTATATAATGGATACGCCGTTGTTCAAACAACTCTTTGTCCAGATGGCTGGCATGTACCAACGTATGCCGAGTGGACGATTTTAAGCACTTATTTAGAAGGAGAATCCGTAGCTGGGGGAAAAATGAAAAGTACTAGAACTGACCCAGACTCTCATCCTAGATGGAATACTCCCAATATTGACGCCACTAATTCTTCAGGCTTTACAGCTTTACCGGGCGGAGTTAGAATAGAGACTGGTAGTTTTCTTTTACTGGGCTCTCAAGGTGGTTTTTGGACATCCTCTATAAGCGAGCTAGATTACTCTTTTTTTTATTATTTATATAGCAATTTCTCTCACCTAGATACTGGGTACCAATTTCATCCCGCTGGTCTTTCAATCCGTTGCCTACAAGATTAAGATTAATATTATTTTATAAAAGCAATTATTTTATTAATAGCCTCTTCTCTTCCCTTTATCCAGATAATTTCTCTCCCTTTTTTCTCCCATCTTCTAAACCAAGACATTTGACGTTTAGAAAATTGGCAAATAGCTGTAAATAAATTATTGATTAATTGTTGATAATTTATTTTTTTTTGCAAAAAATAGGCCACGAACTTATATTCCAATCCAAAACTTTCTAATCTTTTAAAGGAAACCCCATCCTTCCTAAGTCTTTCAATCTCCTCAATCATACCTTCGTCTTCTATTCTTTTAATTAATCGATTATATATTTTTTCCTTAATAATTTCTCTCTCTGGATTCAAGCCTAAAACTAAAAAATTATATTTAGAATCATTTTTTTGAGGAGTAAAATCTTTTTCTTGCAAAAGAACTTCTAAATATCGAGCTAATCTTCTTTTATTTTGCAGATCACTATTATTAATATTCTTAAAAAATTTAACATTAATTTTTTTTATCTTGGATTGTAGCTCTTTTAGAGTCAGGCTTTCATATTCCTCTCTTTTGGAAAAGGATGTTTTTACCGCAGATAAATTATAATTATCAACAACTGACTCTAAATATAATCCACTACCACCTACCAAAATTGGCAAATTGCCCCTTTTTAAAATCTCTTCGATAGCCTTAAAGGCTAGTTTTTGATATTTAGCTAAAGAAAAGATTGTTTTTGGATTAGCTACATCAATTAAATGATAAGGAATATTAACTCCTTTATATCTATATTCAGATAAATCTTTACCAGTGCCAATATCCATTCCACAATAAACCTGTCGACTATCAGCACTAATAATTTCTCCCTTAAGTTTATAGGCCAACTCTATTGCCAAAGAAGTTTTACCACTGGCAGTCGGACCCAAAATAGCAATAACTTTAGATTTTTCCTTTAGTAATTCTCCGTGTAGCTCAAATTCAAAAACTTCAGAAATCTTAATTTTAACAAATTTTCCAATTAACTCTTCTTTTTTCATTTTTTTAAAATTTTTACTTAAAGAAATCCTAACAATTTTGGCAGCTCTGGTTCTGCCGAATAATTGACCTTTGCGAGCAACCCCTTCAACTAGAACCTCTACCTCTTTATCTAAATATTGTTTATTATTTTCTAGAGCTGTTTTCCTTAATATCTTATTTAAAGCAACCTCTCGTTCCTTTTTTTCAGTCAAAGAAACACTATCATTCATGTTAGCAGAAAGAGT
>CAZSNN010000025.1:5531-9570 GCA_964608425.1 uncultured Gammaproteobacteria bacterium
CAATAAGAACAAAAATTATTACAACCATTCCCTATTGGAACTAAAGCTGAAAATTTTGATGATTTTTTAGTATTAATATCTAAATAATTTTCTATCTTTTTTTGAGAAATTTTCTTTAATTTAGGAAAATATGGTTTTAAGTATTTATCTAAGATAATCAAATCAGAAATATTAAAAAATAATTTAACATCTTTTTTAACTCGAGTCCTAACATCAGATCTGTCAGACAAACAGCCCGTAACTGCTATAATGGCCTTTTTATTACCCTTAATTATCCTATTGATTAAGCCATAGGCTCGATCCTCGGCAGCTTGCTTAACGCCACACGTAATTAAAATAACTAAATTAGCCTTTAAAAAATCTTGTTCTGGCTTAAAGCCAATATTTTCCAAATAAAAAGACAATCGCTCGCTATCGGCCCGATTCATTTGGCAACCAATAACAATTAAATTATAAGTCATATTTCAAAAAATTAATTATTATCTTCTGTTCTATTTATTTTATACAAAGAAAAAGTTTCATTAATATTTCTTATTAATTTTATCTCCATTCCAAACTCTTTCAATCTTCTGTCATTTAAATATTCTAAATCATTTTCTGGCAAAGTAAAATTATAATAATAAACCGGGATATACTTACTCAGGCTATAATATCTGCGATTCATTTCATTATCATTGAATCTTCCCACAATAACCTTTCTTTCTGGAAAAATAAATTTATCATGATATTCGGTTATAATAACCGCATTATTTTCAGTGATTTCTAATAAAGTATTAACTTCCTGTTGAGCAACCCTAGTCTTATTGAAATAATGTTTTAAGCCTTCCTCGGATCCAATATAAACAAATCTCAGAGACAAGAACATTATCGCCACGATCAAGAAAACTTTCAAAGACCAAGATAAAAAATTAAATATCTTCTCATCTTTTATCCAAGAAATTAATTTGGAAAAATTTTGAATAAAAATAGCGGCAAACGGTATAATACCAATATAGATAGGCAACCAATATCTGGTGTAAGAATTACCAATAGTAAATCTATTAGGATCTGGGTTATCAACAAATTTCCAAGAACCATAATAAATGATCAGTATTAGTGATAAAATAATCCAAGAAATTCCATAGGGCAAAATCTTTTTAAAATTATTTTTTTGTTTAAAAAATAAATAAACCATTCCGATTACGGCTGGTCCAAATAACCACCAAAACATCTTTAGGCAATACTCATTAAACATGCTTAAAGATTGACGAGGATGAAAACCAAAATAAAAAATAGTATTAAAAATAGACTTTGCTAAATTTTTAATTTCATTGACATGGCCAGTTAAAAAAGACTTAATAATACCCCCACTAGCCTGACTAATTCCCTCGATTGATTTATTCATTTCATAATACCCTCCGTAAAAAGGCGAGTTATACAGAACTTGATTATTATACAAAACCGGCATTAGAGCTAAAAAAATAAAAGAAAAAAATATAGCCAAACGGAAAAAGCTAATTTTTTTATATTTTAATACTAATAATATTAAACCAGCTGGCGCTAACCAAATTAATTCTGAAGCCCTAGTTCCGATGGCCAGACCTATGAACAAACCAGCCAAGGCTGAATAAATAAAGTCAAACTTAAATAATTCCTTTAAATAATTATTTCTTTGCTCCAAGCTTATATTCTTTAAGAAAAAATTTTTTATTTTGCTAGGTTTTTTTTCTAATAAATTTATTAAAAAATATATAGCTATAATAAAAAATGATAAAAACAAAACATTATGAAACATGCTTCTGGCGGAATAATAAATAAAAACAGGAAAAGAAAACAACAATAAAAAAGAAACAAAGGCAATTTTATTGCCAAATGTTTTTTTTATAATTAAATAATAGAAAAATAAAGCTATGGCAGCAAAAAAAGGAGTTAAAAACGGAATAACTCCCTGACCAAAAATACTAGCTATTTTCCCATAAATAATCGTCATTCCTAAAAAACTAACTGGCTTAACAACTCCCTGCCAAGAAAAATAGCTTCTAGGTATAATAATGTCATCGGCTATTAAATTATATTTTTCAAAAAAATATAAATCTCCCGTATCTTGATATAATCTAGAAAAAATATAATTAGCGTTTTCATCGGGTGAAAAAAACTTTAAGAATCCCTGATTATTCTGAAAAAAAGGCAAAATGGAAACAATAACAAAAAAAAGTCCAGAAATTAAAATAACTGACAACAAAAACCGATCTTCTTTGAAGCTCGTACTTATTCTTACTTTTATTTTATTAATGTTATTCATAATAAAACTTTAACAAAAAAGCTCTATATAAGCAATAAAGGGCAAAAATGCCCTTTATCTACAAAATAATATAAAAAACTATTATTCTAAAATCTTTTTTAGACCACTTCTAAAATCTTCTATAGAAAAAGCTCCGTTATCATTTGCCCCGATGATTAAGGCACGATCCTCGGTTGCAATCTCATCAAAATTTTCTTGTAAATTTCCGAAGGATTGATCATTTAAGCCCTCTTCTATCCTAATTCCGCCAGCCCTAGGAAATGATATGTCAACTGACTTTCCTGTCTCGGAGTCTCTTAAGGAAAATCCCAGTCTATTACCTAAATTATCAACCTTTTCTATTATTTTTAAATTAGAAAAATCTTCTCCCAAAATTTCCTTAAAGCTCTCTGGAGTTTTAAAGCTTTCATTAACATCACCAAGATCTCCTGGTAAAGTTTCAACGGCAACTTCGTCTAATTTACTTGATTCATTGTCTTTAGTTAAGCCCTCTACTGTCTTTTCATTCTCGGCAATATCGTTGTCTACTATTTTTTCAGAAGAAGATCCTTTTATAATATTACCGCCGCCATCCTTTAAAACAATTCTGCCGTTTTCATCATAATCAAGCCTCAAAGCGTTGGGATCGCTAATAGACTCAACGTTACCAGAATTATCCATGGTTAATGTTTCGGTATTTTCTGAAATATCTTTATTATCTATAATATTGTCATCAGAAATATCGTTATCGGCTATTTTTTCTATAGTTAATTTACCATCACTTGAGCGAGTTAATTCATATTCCGGTTTTTCAAAAACAATATCCTCCTCTTGGTTATTTATAATGTTAGAGGTAGCGGGTATTTCTTGGGCAGAAGTGTTTATATTATTTTCTGCATTATTGTCAGAATCAATTTCAGATGAAATTTTTATTTCCTCAGGTTTTAGAGCAACCATCTTCTCTGGAATAATATTTTCTTCTGGCAAATAATTATCAACGTATTTAGGATTATCAATAATGCCTTGTTTACAAATAACATTTACATTACCATCTTCTCCTAGAACTACTTCATCGCCTGGATGAATAATCTTACTACCAGCAGTAGCTTCAAAAACTTCTCCAGTTTGCTCATCGATAAAATTAACCTTATAATTACTACTCATATTCCCGTCAAAAATTTTAGAAATGCCATCTCCGCTTTCTAGAATTATTGATTTCTGAGGAGTTCCTATTATTTCATTTATTTTATCTAAGCTAGAATTATCTATTTCAGCAGAATCAACACTACTCTCCATATCTACCTCCTCAGCCTCACTTTCAATATTAAGATTAGTATCGTTATCTAAATTAGTTTCACTATCAATTGTGGAGGCATCAACATCCTCAAGCCCAACGGCTTCGCCACCCCCATCTCCCATATATTGAAAAAAATCAGGAGATTTAATATCAGAGAAAAAATCATCTGATTGAATATCGGCCTTAGCTTCAATAATTGAAGAGCTATTAACATTTTCTGTTATCAGACTTGTAATGTTTGGGGTTAAAGCCCCCAATACAGCACCTCCCATTTTAAATAAACTAGATTTAAACTTATTAGCTTCTTGAGATTTTTTATTTTGCAATAAAATATTTTCTTTCTTTTCATTTAAATCAACAGCATTAAACCTAGCCTTGATAAGATGAACATATTTACTAGCTTCATCGATATTTTTTTTAATAAATAAGTATCTCCCGGGATTTATATCCTTTAATGAATTTTTCTCTAATTCCAAAATAGC
>CAZSNN010000026.1:0-8916 GCA_964608425.1 uncultured Gammaproteobacteria bacterium
TCCTGGTAATTCTTGGAACCGTAACTTGAAATCAGGCAATTCCGAAGTCAATCGTCGTGAAGAAGGCAGAGGAATTGGTTCTTCGATTCGTTGTTTGAGAACTGAATAAATGCAATTTTAGAAATTTTTTAAAAAAATAAAAATAGAGAATATTTATTTAACTCAATTGAATTTTTATATCAAAATGAACATCGTGTGATGTTCATTTTTTTTATTTTTTAAAAATGGTATAATTAAATTATAGTAGATATTAATTTAAAATAAATGAAGGAAGAATTAAAAAAATTAAATAAGGAACAACTTTCAGCTGTTAAACATGATCAAGGTCCTCTTTTGGTGGTGGCCGGAGCTGGGACTGGCAAAACTACGGTTTTAATTAATCGTTTAGCCTATTTAGTAATGGAAAAGGGTGTTAAAACTGATGAAATAATCTTAACCACTTTTACTGAAAAATCAGCTCATGAAATGATTGAGCGAGCTGATAAAATTCTGCCTTATGGTTACGTTGATTTATGGATTAGTACTTTTCATGGTTTGGGAGAAAGAATACTGCGACAACATGGCTTAGACATTGGTTTAAATCCGGAATTTAAATTATTAGACAGCACTTCTCAATGGGTCTTTTTAAAAAAGAATTTGAGCTCTTTAAACTTAAAATATTATCATTCCTCTGGCAATCCTAGTAAATTTATTTCTGATTTATTAACTCATTTTTCTAGGCTAAAGGATGAAAATATTTCTAGCCAAGAATATCAGGCTATTGTTAATAATATGGAAAATAATTTTCAGGAAAATTCTTCTGGAGAAATTAATAATATTGAAGAAGTTTTAGAATTAGAGAGATTAAAAGAATTATCTAGTGCTTATGCGGTGTATAATAAATTATTAATAGAGAATAATTTTTTAGATTTTGGAGATTTAATTAATTACACTATTAAATTATTTAAAGACAGGCCTAATATTTTAAAATTATTTAAAGATAAATTTAAATATTTAATGGTGGATGAATTTCAGGACACTAATTATGCTCAATATGAATTGATCAAAATTTTAGCTGGAGAAAAAAATAATTTAATGGTGGTGGGAGATGATGATCAGTCTATCTATAAATTTCGAGGAGCTTCCATTTCTAATATTATGCAATTTAAAGATGATTATCCTGAGGCTCAGGAAATTATTTTAAGTAATAATTATAGGTCCCGGCAAGAAATTTTAGATTGTGCTTATCATTTTATTAAAAATAATAATCCCAATCGTTTAGAGGTAAAATTGAATATTAATAAAAAATTAAAATCAGGCTTAAAATTTTCCGGAACTCAATCAGCTGTTTCGGCCTATAATTTTTTAAGTGAATCCGATGAGTTAAATTTTGTTAGTTCTAAGATAATGGAAATTTATGAGAGTGAGCCAGAAACCAATTGGTTGGATTTTGCCATCCTGTCTCGCACTAATAGCACCGCCGATAATTTTTCTAAAGAACTTAGTCGTTTAAATATTCCTAATCATTTTGTTTCTTTAAAGGGATTATATTATAAGCCAATAATTTTAGATATTATCTCATATTTTAAATTACTGGATAATTATAAGGAATCTTCAGCTTTGTATCGAGTTTTAAATATGGAGGAATTTAAAATTTCTAATATTGATTTAATAAATTTAAATGCTTTCTCCAAGCGTAAATATTGGTCATTGTATGAAACTTTAAAGAATGTCGATAAAGTTCCTGGAATTAGTCCAGAATCTCTACCCAAGATTAGTAAGTTATTAAATTTAATAGAAAGTCATCTGGCTCTAGTGGGAGAAAAAAGTCCCAGTCATGTTTTTGTTAAATTCATTTATGATAGTGAGATTTTAAAAAATTTGAATCACGAAAAAGATCGAGAGATTTTTTCATACATTAATCAATTTTACCAAAAGATAAAGAAATTTGAGGAGGGTGGGGATGATTTAAGATTAAAAGATTTTTTGGAGGTCTTAGAGTTTGAGCTGGAAGCCGGAGATACTGGGGGATTGAAAAATGATTTTGTCGATGTTGATACAGTTAAGATTATGACAGTTCATTCGGCCAAGGGATTAGAGTTTAAATATGTTTTTTTAGTAGATTTAGTAGAGCGTCGCTTTCCTAGTGATAATCGATCTGAAAGAATCCCAGTTCATCCAGCTTTAATTAAAGAACAAATATCAAGTGGTGATAATTTTCATATTGAAGAAGAACGTCGTTTATTCTATGTTGGTTTAACTAGGGCTAAAGAAGGCTTATTTTTGACTAGTGCTAAAAATTTTGGAGCTGCTCGAGAAAAAAGACCTTCTGCCTTTATTCAAGAAGCTGGATTAGACTTGATTGAGTCTGATAAAATTGATTTTTCAGAATTAGAGTTTATTAAAGATTTAAAAACTATTACCGAAGAAAAACCGGTTCTAGAAAAAAAGGAAGAGTATAAATTGCCGGCCCATTTTTCTTTTTCGCAATTTGCTGCTTTTGATAAATGCCCTTTGCAATATAAATATACTCACATTTTAAAAATTCCGTCATCCGACGATAAGCCTAGTTTAGTTTTTGGTCGCGTTATTCACGATGCTTTATATAATTTTCTTCTTCCTGTAATTGCTAATAATAATATGCAAGGAGATTTATTTTCAATAAAAAATAATGAGGAAAAATTAAAAGAAGAATTAACCGAAGATAAATTGTTAGCTTGGTATAAAAAGTTTTGGAAAGATGAAGGCTATGGTAGTAAAGAGAGAAGGGATGAATATTGGGAAAAGGGATTGCAATTATTAAAAAATTTCTATCAAGATTTGTCAAATAATCCTTTGCCAAATATTTATTTTTTAGAAAAAGATTTTCGTTTTAAGTTTAAGGATTTTTTAGTTAAAGGAAAAATTGACAGAATTGATAAAATAGCTGAGGATAGTTTTGAGATTATTGATTATAAAACGGGAGCCTCCAAAGACAAGCTGGAAACAGATGATCGTCGTCAATTAGTATTATATAAAATGGTAGCCGAAGCTTCTTTTGGAATTAAGGTTGATAAACTTAGTTATTATTATTTAGAAGATGGGCAAAAATTAAGCTTTGAGGCTAAAGATAAAGACATTGAAAAAATGGAAGAATGGTTGATGAATAGTGTGGAAGAGATTAGAAAAAAACAATTTTTGCCAAATCCCTCGTCTTTTACCTGTGGTTTCTGTGATTTTAAAGGAATTTGTGAGTTTAAACAATAATTCTTGACTTATTTTTCTTTGTAATATATAATCAATGTATAAAAAGTAATGTATTTTTATACAATCAATGTATAAAAAGTAATGTATTTTTATGCAAAGACATCTTGATGGCAAAATAAGCCAACATTTTAATAAGTATAAGCAAATTTTGATATTACTTGGTTCTAGGCAGGTTGGTAAAACTACTATAGTTAAAAAAATCTTTCCTCAAGCTGATTATTTTTTGGTTGATAATGAGCCAATTAGAAAAATATTAGAGTCCTATGATGTTGAAGCTTATAAATCTTTATTGAGCAAAAACTCAACTGAGGTTATTATTGATGAAATTCATATGCTTAGTGATCCGGGGAGAGCTGCTAAAATAATTTATGACCAATTAAGCCATATTAAATTAATAATTACTGGATCATCTTCTTTTTATATTAAAAATAAAACTAGCGAAAGCTTGGCTGGTAGAAAAATTGATTATCCTATTTATCCCTTAACCTTTTCCGAATATCTTTGTCAAAAGAATATTGAATCAAACTTAAATTTTAATATTTTAGAAAAAATAATTAAAAACGATTTTGAGTTTATTAGTAATAGATATAAGTTTGATATAGAAAATATTTTAAATAATATTTTAATTTATGGTCAATATCCTTATACTATAGATTATCCCAGAGATAAAAAATATCTTTTGAATTTTGTTGATAGCTTAATTTTTAAGGATATTTTAGAATTAAATTTAATTGATGATAAAAAATTAGCCAAAGACTTATTAAAGCTTTTGGCTTTACAGATAGGTAATCTTATTAATTATTCGGAGTTAGCCATTAATTTAAAAGCTGATTCTAGAAAAATTAGAAGATATATTGAGATTTTTGAGCAAAGTTTTATTTTATTTCGTTTATATCCATATTCAAAAAATAAAAGATATGAAATTTCTAAATCACCCAAAATATTTTTTTATGATGTGGGAGTAAGAAATGCTTTAATTGAAGATTTTTCCGATTTAAATTCTAGGGTTGACAAGGGGGCTCTTTTTGAAAATTTTATTATTAGTGAATTAATCAAGCAAAATAGCTATACGGAGGGAGATTATAAATTTTATTATTGGAGGACTAAATTGGGCTCAGAGATTAATGTTGTCTTGGAGAGGGGGGAGGAATTAATTGGAGTGGAAGTAAAATATAAAAGAAAAAATATTAATAAGGCTTTTAAAAATAGGTATCCCCAAGCTAAATTAAAAATAGTAACTATTGATAATTTTTATTAAGTTTTTTATTAATTATAAACAGATGAAAAAAATAAAAATTACTAAAAAGAAAAATTTTTCAGAAAAGAAAGGGGAGTGGAAAGAAGTTATTAATTTTGCTACAATAAACAAAGGTGGAATAAGTATTAATAAATTATTAAAAATAATTTAAAGTAAATAATTATAAAAAACATGAACGAAAATGATAGAATAATAAATCCAGTTGAAAACAATAACGATAGAGCCTTTGATTTGAGTCTTCGGCCCAAGTCTTTTAGCGAGTATATTGGTCAAGATAACGTTAAAACAAATTTAAATATTACTATTAAAGCTGCCTCAAAACGCCAAGAGCCTATTGAGCATGTTTTGTTTTATGGCGCTCCAGGATTAGGGAAGACTACTTTGGCCCATGTTTTGGCTAACGAAATTGGAGCCAATATTAAAGTTACCTCTGGCCCAGCTATTGAAAAGAGTGGAGACCTAGCGGCTATTTTAACTAACTTAAGTGAGGGTGATATTTTGTTTATTGATGAAATTCATCGATTAAACAAAACTATCGAAGAAATTTTATATCCTGCCATGGAAGATTATGCTTTAGATTTAATTATGGGCAAGGGTCCCGGAGCTAGAACTCTGCGATTGGACTTACCAAAATTTACTATTATTGGGGCTACCACTAAAGCTAGTATGTTATCAGCTCCACTACGAGACAGATTTGGTATTATTCATCATTTAGATTTTTATGAAAATGATCATATTCAAAAAATTATTAGCCGTAGTGCTAATATTTTACAGGTTGAAATTGAGGATGAGGCTGGTTCTTTGATTGCTGAAAGATCTCGTCGTACACCGCGTATCGCTAATCGTTTACTAAAAAGAGTTCGTGATTTTTCCGAAGTAGAGGGGCGCGGGGTTATTGATAAAAATATTTGTATACAAGCCTTGGATGTTTTGAATGTGGATGAGTTTGGCCTTGATTATGTAGATCGAAAAATTTTAAATACCATTATTGATAAATTTGCTGGTGGTCCAGTTGGTCTGAATACCTTGGCCGCTGCTACTGGAGAAGATATGGCCACCATTGAGGATGTTTATGAGCCATATTTAATGCAAATTGGATTTTTAGACCGCTCTCCTCGAGGTCGGTTAGCTACTGATAGAGCTATAAAACACATTCAGAGATATATAAAAAAGATTTTTTAATTATGAAATTATCAGATTTTGATTATAATTTGCCACCAGAGCTTATTGCTCAAGAGCCAAATAATTTACGGGATCATGCCCGTCTTTTAATTTATAATAGAAAAACTGATCAAATCGAACATGGTAAGTTTTTTAATTTGATTGATTACTTAAAGCCCGGAGATGTTTTATTTCTAAATAATTCTAAAGTATTTTCTGCTAGAATTAAAAGTTTTAAATTAACTGGCGGTCAGGTAGAAATTTTTCTATTAAAAGTTCTTGATAAAGAGAAAAATATTTGGGAATGTTTATTGGGGGGTAGGATAAAATTAGGTCAAAAATTAATAATTAATAAAGATTTAGAGGCTGAAATTATTAAAGACAATGAAGGAGTTTGGCAAATCTCTTTTAATCAAAATTATCAATATATCATTGAAAATTTGGATAAAATTGGACAAACACCACTTCCACCATATATCAAAAGAGAGAAAAAAAATAATCAAGATTTAATAGATTATCAAACCGTTTATGCTAATGATAAAAAAATAGGTTCAGCTGCTGCTCCTACGGCCGGACTTCATTTTACGGAAAAATTATTGTCTGATATTAAATCCCAAGGGGTTGAAATATTAGAGGGAACTTTGCATGTCGGATTAGGAACTTTTTTGCCGATTAAAACTGATAATATTTTAGAACACCTTATGCATTCCGAGAGCGTAGAGTTATCGACTGCAGTTATTAACAAAATAATTAAAGCTAAAAATAATAATCAGAGAATAATAGCGGTTGGAACCACCTCGGCTAGAATTTTAGAAAGCTTAGATGGATTTTTAAAAAAGGATGAAAAAACTGGAAAATATTTGAAGCGTCAGTCTTCCGAGGAATTATCTTTTTCTACTAATATTTTTATTTATCCGGGGTATAAGTTTAAGATAATTGATAGTTTAATTACTAATTTTCATCTTCCCAAATCAAGTTTATTTCTCTTGATTAGTGCCTTGATGGGGCGAGAAAAAACCTTGCAAGTTTATTCGGAGGCTATTTCTGAAAAATATCGTTTTTTTAGCTATGGCGACGCTATGCTGATAATTTGATTTATAGTCGTTTTTCTGCTATTTTTATATTAGTATTAATTAAATAATTAAGTATATTTTCTCGAACTAATTTGTTCGTCCAAATTTAGAAATTTTATGTTAAGAAATATTTTAGAATTTATTAAGATTGTAATAATTTCTTTATTAATAATTTTACCGATTAGATATTTTATAATACAACCTTTTTATGTTAAGGGCGCCTCGATGGAGCCAACTTTTCATGATCATGAATATTTAATAATTGATGAAATTTCTTATCGCTTTAATGATCCACAAAGGGGAGAGGTAATAGTTTTTCGCTATCCCGATAATCCTCAAGAATATTTTATTAAAAGAGTTATTGGTTTACCAGGAGAAAAGATAGAGATAATTAATGGAGATATTTTTATTTATAATCGAGATAATCCAGAGGGCTTTAAACTGGACGAAAGCTTGTATTTGGCTGATAATATTAAAACCTATAATACTAATGAGGCCCCAGTAGAATTAGGAGCCGGCGAGTATTTTGTTTTAGGAGATAATAGGTATGCCTCTAAGGATTCCCGAACCTTTGGGTCTTTAAACAAAAGCTTTATAACTGGGAGAGTCTTTCTTCGTGGTTGGCCTTTTAATAGGTTTACAGTTTTTAAATATTCGGAAATTTACGGTTCTATTAATTAATAATTATTTATAAATTTAATTTAATAAATATGGGAAGAAAAAAATTGACTGACAAAAAAAACATTAAGAAGGCGCCTTCTTTCAAGAGTAATACAAAATCAGAGGATAAAAAAGTAAAGACTTCTTCTAAAAGTTTTTTTCGTCTTTTGGGAATGAAAGATGTTTTAGCAACTGACTATAAGTTTTTAAATCCTGTTTTAAAAAAGATTGAGGAAACTGCTAATTATTATAGTTTTGGAAAAATTGATACACCAGTATTGGAGGACTCCACTCTATATAAAAAATTTCTAGACAAAGATAAGAGTAAAATGCTTTTTGCTATTGAATCTCGTGGTGCCGAAAAAATGGTTTTACGTCCTGACTTGGTCCATGGATTAATTAGAGCTTTTGTTGAGCATGGGCATTTAAATAATCTGGAGAAGCCAATGAAGTTTTTTTCTATGGGTCCAGTTTTTAGACAAGAGAAAGTTCGAGGAGGTGTTTACCGTCAATTTAATCAATTTAATTTTACTATTATTAATGACCCCAAACCAATCACTGACGCCTTCTTGATATTCTTGGTTTATAATATTTTTAAAGAATTGCAAATTGATGTTCAGGTGCAAATTAACAGTTTGGGTGGTGGTGATTGCCAGAAAGAATTTTTACATAAATTTTCCAAATTCTTAAAAGAAAGAGGTCGCCGAGCTAGGCTATGTAGTGAGTGTAAGAAGAATATGCTAAAAAACCCTTCTTTATTACTGGAGTGTACTGAAGAAGAGTGTGTTAAAGTTAGAAGTGAAATGCCACAAATTGTTGATTTTTTGTCAGAAGATAGTAATTCTCGTTTCTATAAAACCATGGAGTTTTTAGATGGAATGGAAATTAATTATAATTTTAATCCTTTTTTAACTAGAGATTTAAATTATTATAATGATTTAATTTTTGAAATTTGGCCAATTGATAAAAGTGGAGAATTAAATTCCAAATTAGTTTTGGGTCGTGGTGGAAGATATGATCGAGCCTTTTCGAAAATATCCGGAAAGGATGTTTCCATGTTAGGCTTTAGCGGTGGAATCGAAAGAACTTTAATCAAAGCTCGAGAAAATAATTTATTTATTGAAGATGATAAGGATGTTGTTTTTTTGGCTCAAATTGACTTAGCAGCTAAAGCTAAATCAATGTTTTTATTCAAAGAATTACTTAGCAAGGGCTTTAATGTCAAACAAGCTTTTCATGTTGATGGCTTAAAGGCTCAATTAGAAGAAGCTAGAAATCTAAAATCTAAAATAGTTTTAATCTTAGGGAAAAAAGAATTGAGTGAAGAAACTATTTTGTTCAGAGACACTGAGTCAGGCGTTCAAGAAATTATAGCTAGAAAAGATTTAGTTTCTCGTCTAGAAAAGTGGTTGTCTCAATAGTATTTAATGACTTGAAAAATAAAAAGTATTGTGTTATATTAAGCTTATTATAAAAATTAATGATCATTTTTGACCCATATAGAAAGGAAGGTGTTTTATGGCAGATTTAAAAAGAAAA
>CAZSNN010000027.1:0-8850 GCA_964608425.1 uncultured Gammaproteobacteria bacterium
AGAAACTTTTTCTGTCATAGTATATTATGTTTGGTTAATATTTTAAAGAACTATATAACAAGTAATTATACCAAAAATTGACTATTTTGTCAAACAACTAAATACTTTCTAAAAATTTTATTACAACTAAATATTTAAAGAGGTATAAAACTAACTATTTTTTACAAGAAATCCTTCCTGTGAAAAATCCAAATAATACTAGACAAACAACTGCTATTAAAATAACGCTTGGATATTGCCCGCTAAAGCCACCACTAGATAAATGCTTAAAAAGTATTCCAAAATATGCCCAAATAAGAACTAAGCCATAAGCGATATTTTTATCTCTACACATTCTCAAAATCCCAATCAAAGCTCCAATAAGCAAAATAATGCTGGTCCATATAAAATCAGCCATGCCAAATCCGTTCCAACCAAGACTCACTAAAAATACTGTGATATTAGCAATAGTTGCCACTGTAATCCAACCAAAATATACACTAAAAGGAATAGAAATAAATAGTCTTTCTTTAAAATTTAATTTTTCCTTGCGAAGAATATCGGCAATCTTAATTAGAGAAACTAGCAAGATTAGCATCAAAAGAACTGAAAAGAAAATATAATCATAATGCCAAGCAAAAATCCAAGAAATATTTGCTATTGATGTAATAATAAATAATAAATTTATTTTTTCAAATAATTTTTCTTTCTTTTGACCTCTTTTAGTGAATTGGTAAAAGACATATCCGCCCAATAATAGATAAATTAGACCCCAGATAGAAAAGGTTATTCCAGCTGGAGCAAAAAGATTAGGATAAGCATCAGAAATCATACCAGTAGTACGATTATTAATCGGTAGAGCATTGGCCAAGAAATTAACTACTATCATGGCAACATAAAAAAATGCTGTCATAATTTTGATAAAAATGTTTTTCATACTTTTTAAATTTATATTATAGATAAAATTAAATTATTGTTTTAATTAGAACTAAAAATTACTGGAATCTCTAAGGAGTCATCATGCTCTTCTAATCCAGAAGGATTATCTTTCTTAAATATCAATCTTCCCGTTTTGCCTTTCTCCGATTTAGTAATATCGAAAGACAAAGCAACACTAAAAGGTACAAAATTTTCTGTCATCCAATCGCTTTCAGCGGTAGCAATACCTTCAGAGATAACCTCCCCCTTAGAGTTAAGTAAAGATACTGGGAAACTAGCTTCAAAATACCAAGAACCACGAGCGTGACCGGTTATTTCTAAAGGACTGGAAATTTCTTGATTAGGAAAAGGATAATCAAGTCTAATTAGATCAGTCTTTTCTAAAAAATTTCCGATATCTTCAATAAATAATTGTCCATCCAAGGATCGACATTGCCGAGGATAACTTTCCATTATTGGATTGCCCTCTTCAACACAATCACTAAAACTATGGACACCCGTTATTGGTGTTGTATTTTTATCTGATTCTTTTTGATTTTTGTTGTAAAGAGAAAAAAGAATCAACATTAAAGCTAAGGCCAAAACTAGAAGAATTATTTTTTTGTCATAAGATTATTAATTAATTATTATTTTTTATAGATAATTTGTCTTTAAAATAATTTCTTAAATTTTTGTCGACTACATACACATAAGTTCCATATATACCCCTAGTCAAAAGTGTTTTATATATGTTAATAATATATCTCTCAAGCTCATCCCTATCCTCAACTCCTCTCTTCCCGTTCATGTCCATATATTTTTCAGGATGAATCTTTATCTTCTTTTCTTCTATATCATAATATATTTCTGGACCAATAATAACTCCGGCATAATTTAAATCATATCCCTGGATTGTGTGGATGCAACCGACTTCATTAATAGCATTATGAGAATAGACCCAGTTATTTATAGTGCTGTTCCATTTTAATTTAACATCATCTATTTCAATATCATGTTGGTTGGGGTTCTTTTTGGAAGACCATGGCCATGCATATCCAGAAACTATTCTACATAAATCCATTTGAGAATTTTTTTTCTTTATATCCTCAACCATACAACCAATATTATCATAAATTTTAAAATCATAATCATTAAAAAATTCATTATTAACTTTTAAAGAATCTAACAAATTTTGGACAAATAGAATATATTTTTCACCATCTATTCCCCCTACTCTCAATTGAGATCTTAGCTCAAATTTTTTAGAGAACAATTCTTCAAAAACTCTCGGATTTATATCCGATGGTCTGACACTTTGGTTTTTATCATAAAATAAAATCTGATTCTTCGAACATTTTAATATCCAATCTAACTCAGTGGAATTAAAATCTAACTTTAGCAATTTATTATTATCGTCAAAAGACTTATAATTAGTAATATTTTTTCTTTGTTTTAATCTGTGAGCCTCGTCTACAATCAAAATATCATATCCTCTAGTAACATCACTTGGTCCAATAACCATATTAGCACTTAAACCTTTTATATTCTTAAATATTTTTTTTAATGTTCCCCTAAGTCCGGTCATTGGAACAACTAAACCGACATTAAGATCTTTTGTTTCTTCTATTTCTTTTAATCTCTTAAATAAATAGGTTGCGAGAATTGTTTTGCCAGTACCCGGCGCTCCATTTACTATATAAGACCCAGCCTTACCAGACTTAATCTCATTTATTAATTCATTAGCTACCATTTTTTGGTCTATAGTCAGAGCCTTATATGGGGAATATTTAAATAAATCACTATTTCTAATTTGATCTAAATCATTCTGAACCAATTTCATCTTTTTCAATTTCTGCCAAATGATTTCAAATTTAGCTTGATATTTCTGTCTATCAAAATAATTGTGATTTTTCAATCCATTGTTTCCATTTTGCAAAATAAATTTACCATCAGCCGAAATATATTGTATAAGAGATGATTCTATATCTAAAGTTGCTGACTTATTATATTCCTCATCATTTATTATATGTATGTTATTCAATCTTCTCCTTTCTGGTTTCTCATAATGCTGGTTACTTCTCATATAAACATTAACAGACTCTCCAATATACACCTCTTTTCCATCTTCTATTAAATAAACAACAGGCCAGTTAAAACCAAAACTAAACTTTTTAATTTCTTCAAACTTGCACTTATTAAATTCAAAAGTTTTAATATTTGGCATTTTTATAACTTGTTATACTTATCGTGTCTACCCCTTGATTTATCAACGGGATATTTAGACTCATTTTTTTTCATCTTATTTTCGAAGGCTTCTTTTATATCGATATCCAAATCATGACTCATCAAAAGAATCCAATATAAGACATCAGCTAATTCTTCTGCTACCTCATCTTTATTCAATCTAATATATTCTTCCATTTCTTCTTTATTCTTCCACTGAAAATGTTCCATAACCTCAGCGGACTCCAAAACTAAAGAAAGCGCCAAATCTTTCGGGTTGTGAAATTGATTCCAATCTCGATCATTTATAAATTTTATAATTCTTTCGGTCAGTTTATTTATATCTGACATAAATTTAATTTAAAATAATATTATATTAAATTTATCATAATTTTATCTAAAAATCAATTTAATTTTAATCTAATATATAACAAAAACGGGGCTTCAAAAAGCCCCGTTTTTAAGTACCTCGTGCTAGCACGATGTTGCGGAGAGGATGGGACGTAGTTGGAACGGTTTTAAATACAATAAATAAAATTAGATAAAAAAATCTTTTAAATAGTATTATCTTCTTCTTTAGGTTTAAACTCAATTTTTAATGGTAAGTCTATCATTGCATAATGAACAAATTGTTGCCCCAAACCTGTTAACACATATTTTTCTTCTCTATCAAATGCTGATTTCATTTCTCTTGAAGAACTGCTCCTTTGCACACGAGAAGTTTGTTTTTTTAAAAAAGCACCATTATATGAAACTTCTCTATGCTGACGAATAATTCTTCCAATATTTAAATCTGAGAATAAAAGACGATATAAATCGGCCTCGGCAGAATCTTCTCTAACCGGTCCTTTTCCAATTTTTTCCCAAATTTCGCCTCTTGTTATCCCATTGGTGTTATAAATAGATGCAATTACATGAAAATGTAATTCCGAATATTTTTTAATCCAATCAATAAATAATCTTATTACGTCATCACTAGCAATAGTCGTTGCAGCTGCGTTTGAAAGTATATTTCTTATATACTCTCTTTTTTCCTCGCTCTCGGTCCCAGACCACTCACGAAAAGTTTTTTTAAGAAGTGACTTATACTCATTGCTCTCTATTCTTTTTAAAATTTCTTCATCATGAATATCAAGCCTCATCATTATTTCAATAATCGTTTTTTCTTTTTCTTTTATTTCATCTTCTAGCATTTTGAGCCATTGTTGAAAAAATTTATTTGCTTTTTCTTGTTCATTTTCTGACCAAGCTCCTGCAGCAGCCGAAAAAAGACCTCCAGCAAATGGCACAATTCCACCAATAATTTGCATTCCCCCTCTAACTATTTTTGGAGCTCTGCCCCCCGTATTTAATTGTGTCTCTTTATCATGCTTCATTCTTATTAATTAATCTTATTTTTTATTATAAATTTACGAAATCTATATATTTAAGAGTAATTTTTAACAAAAATAATCTTAATTTTATTTAACGAGTCGTTTGTCATATTAATTATAACCCTTTTGTTTATAAAATTATATAATATTTCCGGCACAAGAACAAAAATCTAATATTTTTAATTTTAATTTCCACTGCTTTTTATTTTCCTCACCAAAGAGATAAACAGTTGGATTTAAATATCCATCAAATAAATTTTTACCATTTTCTATATCAAAATTAATATGTTCTGAGTGAAGTATTTTGCTACAAGTACGTCTAAAGCTAATATCTTTATTATTAATAGTCCCGACAATTTTATTTCTTATATCAATATTTGTTAAATTATTTTCATCTACTAAATTTCTTGAAATTGCTGCAATAGATATTATCAATTCAGAGGTCTTTTGTCTTTCTATTTCCTTCATTTTAATAAAAAGAGTACCATCATTTTTCAAATTATCATAAATAAATTTACTAGAACCAAAAGTGCTTAGTAATTCATAAACTTTTTTATATAAAATAGATTCTGAAAAAGGACAACCTTCGCTTATGAGATAATTTTCTCTTGTATTAAACTCTGACATATATAAATAAAATTTATATTTAAATAATAACACGAAAACCAAAAAATTGCTATAATTACACAAATATAATAAAATAAAAGCATGAAAAAAAGATAATTAGGCAAAAATTAATAGACTACCTAACAGAGCTTAAAATGAATTTAGTTCTTTCTAAAAGTTTTGATATTGTTTTTAATTACATAGATTTTATTAAAACAGATTCGTATTTAAAAGATTTAATAAAGCCTTCTTTGGAGAGAGCTAATCGGAGTGCCCGTTTCTGTATGTAAATAGGAAAATAAACCAAAAAAATGGCTAATCCTCACAAATATATTTTACTGTTTTGCACCTTCAATATAACGTAAAAATACCGAAAAGTAAAGGAAGGTTACCAATAACTACTATTTATTAGTGAAAATGCAAAAAATAAAGACTTTCTATTTTTTTTCTAATATGTTATAATATTGTCATATTAATAAATAAGCAAAAAATATGATAACTAAAAAGCAAAAAGAGGTTTTATCCTTTGTTGAAAATTATAATAAAAAAAGGGGTTATTCGCCTTCTCTAGAAGAAATCAGAAAAAGGTTTAAACTATCCTCTGTTTCTACTGCTCATTATTATGTAAAACAACTAGACAAGCTGGGATATCTAGAAAAAGAAGAAAATCACCCTAGATCAATATCCCTTTCAAATTCTGGAATTATTGAGATTGAAATAGCAGGAACAATAACAGCAGGGAAACCGATTGAGGCTATAGAAATAAAGGAAGAAACAATAGCGATCCCAGCCAAAGATTTAGATTTAAGTTCTGAACACTATGCATTAAGAGTTAAAGGAAATAGCATGATAGAAGAAGGTATATTTGACGGAGATATTGTTGTAATTAAAAAACAATCCGTTGCTGAAAACGGACAAACAGTTGTTGCTATCATAGATGATAACGAAGCAACTCTAAAAAAATTATATAGAGAAAATAATAGATTCAGACTGCAACCAGCTAACCAAAACATGCTACCCCTCTTTAAAAAAGAAGTGAAAGTCAGAGGTGTAGTGGTAAATATAATTAGAAAACTAAATTCTGACAAACCAGAATTCAAGACTCTTGATTTATTCGCTGGAGTTGGCGGTATTAGACTTGGATTTGAAAAAGCTGGATTCAGTACTGTCTTTGCTAATGACCTTGATAAGAGTTGTAAAAATACTTATGATTTAAATTTTAAAACATCAAAGTTAATAGTAGAAGACATTAGAAAAATAGGAATTAATGATCTGCCTGATTTTGACTTTTTACTAGCAGGATTCCCCTGTCAATCTTTCTCAATAGCTGGATATAGAAAAGGATTTGAAGATAAAGATAGAGGTAATTTATTTTTTGACATATCTAGAATAATAAAAACAAAAAGACCAGCTGGTTTTTTGCTGGAAAATGTAAAAAATTTAAAAGGTCATGATGGTGGCAAAACTTTTAAAATTATTGAGAAAACTCTAGTCAATCTTGGTTATTATATAAAATCAAAGGTTTTAAATAGTATGGAATATGGGAACATTCCACAAAACAGAGAAAGAATATATATAGTTGGTTTTAAAAATAAAAAGTATTTAGATAATTTTGAATTTCCTAAACCAGTAAAGTTAAATATAAAAATAAAAGATGTATTAGATGAGAAAGTTAATGAGAAATATTACTATAATGGCAAACCTTTATTTGAAAAAATTAAAAACGATATAAAAGAACAGAATAAAGTTTATCAGTGGAGAAGAAAATACGTTAGAGAAAATAAAAAAGGCGTATGCCCAACTTTAACTGCCAATATGGGAATGGGTGGTCATAATGTTCCAATAATTAAAGATAAAAAAGGAATAAGAAAATTGACACCCGCCGAATGTTTTAGAATCCAAGGATTTCCTAAAAATTATAAACTACCAAAAGATTTAGCTGATTCAGCTCTATATAAACAAGCTGGAAATTCAGTAACAGTAACAGTAATTGAAAATATAGCAAAAGAAATAAAGAAAGCTATTGAAAAATAATTACCAAACTTTTACGTTTTTAGCTACTGGTCTTAAATTTTTCTCTTTAATAATTTTATCAGTAATACTAAATCTTGGACGTCTTCCCTGTAACTGTTGTTCTTTCATAGTCTGATTTTTATTTACCTTCATGTCATATATTAAATCGGAAGGCACTTTATAAACATTGAAGGTTCCGTCTAACTTTCCTTCATTATAAAAATCTAAAAAATACAAATCGTCCCATTTTGAATCTGGGCCAAAAGATGTTAAATCAGAGTCTACACTACAAGCTTTAATCTGCTCTGCTCTATTATTTTTTGTATTAAATGTATCAAAAGATGCTGACGATTTACCTTGAAGAGATATAAACCTTTTTGATCCTGAATATAAACAAAACGCAACTTCAGACAATCCCTCTGGAAAATTAGGCTCTCGAGATTTATAATTTCTCATACCAAACTTTAAAGACTTCCACATATCAAAAAGTTTTTTCCACTTTTTTCCATCGCTTTTATCAAAATCCATTAATTCGAGATAACAATCACCACCAAAGACCTTTGCCTTGTGTTTTATTATTTTCATAAAATTAAAATCAATTTATATTAATTTCAATTAAAGTTTATCAGGAATTTAGACAAAAAACAAATAAAACAAACAAATTTTAAATTGAATAAGTATTTAATATTTGATATAATAACAATATGACAAATTATCAAAGTAAATTATTATTAAAATTTGAAGGAGAAAAGCTTCAGGAGGGTGTAATAAATATATATGACCTCTCATCAACCATACTAGCTCTAGGAAATACTATAGGGTCTATTTCTAATTTATCTGGATATACAAAAAATTATAAATTAAAAATTGATGTAAGCGCTCTAAGACCAGGATCTTTTGAAGTAGAAATTATTATTAATTTTGAAGCGATAAAAGACGTTGCCATTGCAACAGGAATGCTCTTAACTGATTCAAATGCAATAAATACCGCAAAAGATGTCTTGGCCATACTAAAAGACTTGATCAAACTTAAAAAATTTCTTAGAGGAGAAAAGCCAAAAGACATAAAAATAAACACAGTTGGTTTGAAACCACAAGTTAATGTTTATAATTTTACTGGGGAAAACATGACAATCAATATGCCTGTTTATAACGCAGCTCAAGATAAAAGCGTTAATAAAAATATTCATGATATATACAAACCTCTTTCAAAAGAAGATGGCAACATTGATTCGATAGATTTGAGCTCTAAAGATAAAGACGGAGATGAACTAGATAATATTAGCTCTGTAAACAAGGAAGAAATAAATTACTTTGAAGATATAGGTGAATTACAAACTATTAAAGACTACAGGGTTAAAGCTATAGTAAGTAGACTAGATTCAAAAACTGGTAACGGATGTATAACAGTTGGGAATAAAAGGATAAATTTTGAATTAGATGGAATAGATTTAAATAAATATGATGAGTACTTTTTAATTCTAGCGGAATCTCTAAAATTAAAATTACCAATATTTATAATTGGGTCCGCAGTACTAGATCTTGAATCAAATCTAAAGAAATTAAATATTACCAAGGTTGAATCCGAAGCTCAACTATTTTAATATTTGTTAAATATTTCATCACTAAAAAAATAGAGCTTCAAAAAGCTCTATTTTTTAGTACCTCGTGCTAGCACGATGTTGCGGAGAGGGAGGGATTCGAACCCTCGGTACCCGTTAAGGCACGACAGTTTTCA
>CAZSNN010000028.1:0-8559 GCA_964608425.1 uncultured Gammaproteobacteria bacterium
AATAATTTTGATAAAAATATCTTAAAAAATAAAGATTCTTATGTAATCGTTTCTAAAAAAGCTAAAAAAATATATAATATTGAAGAGGTTGTTGATTTTAGTACCAGGGGTTTATTGTTTTTAAAAATTAAAGATGTTAATAATTTACCGGCCAGAAGCTTTGTTAACGTGGCTGATTTAAGGTCTGGGCAAACAATCTTGGCTTATAATTTTTCTGGCGAGATTATTGTAGAGACTATTAATTCAATTACTTCAGGTGATAATTTAAAACTCTCTAATAATTATCAAAATCATATTACTTTAAATAATGATTTGCCTGAGAGTTTTAAAAATGGTTATTTATTCAATTTGAGCGGGGATTTATTAGCCCTGATAGATGCCGATTTAAAAATTAGACCAATTCATGATTTTAGACCAAATATTTACGGATTTTTAAAGAATAAAGAAATATCAGATATAAAATTGGGGCTTTATTATCTAGATCTTAAAAATATAGTTAGTGGTCAATTACCAGTTAGTGGAGCCTTGGTTTACAATAATGGTCTTAGTCCCTTTATAAAAGGACAAATAGCTGAATCTAGTGGTCTGCAGATTGGTGATATTATTACAAAAATAAATAATTATGAAATTAGCGAACAGGCCAATTTTAATGATGTTTTAAATAATTTTGTCCCTGGTGATAAAATTAGCTTGATTATTATTAGGAATGGAGAAACCGCAGAGTTAAAAATAGAATTAAAATAATTTTTATTAATTTAATTTTTTATGAAACTAAAAAGCTTAACTGGAAATATCAGAACTATAAAAAATAAAAAAGTTTTTTTGAGAGTGGATTTTAATGTTCCGGTTTCTAATAATAAGATTAAAGAGGATTTTAAAATTAGACAAAGCTTGGAAACAATAAATTTTTTATTAAAAAATAATTGCCAAATAATTTTAGCTAGTCACTTGGGACAACCCAAAGATGGTTTTGAGATTAGATATTCTTTGTCCCCAATTGCTAAATATTTATCCAAGATTTTAAAGAAAAAAATAGTTTTTTTAGATTTTAGGAAATTCTCTGATTTCAAAAATATTAGAGAGGAAATAAAAAATAATCAATCAACTAAAATATTCTTACTTGATAATTTAAGGTTTTATCCGGGAGAAGAGAGAAATTGTAAAAAATTAGGGAAATCCTTGGCTTCGTTGGCAGATATTTATGTGAATGATGCTTTTGCCGTTTCTCATAGAGCTAATTCCTCGGTGTCCTCAATTCGGCTCAATAAACCCTCTTTTATGGGTTTTTTATTAGAAAAAGAAGTTATTAGTCTAAATAGAATTTTAAAACCAAAAAAACCATTTGTGGTTATTATGGGGGGGGCTAAAATTTCAACAAAAATTCCAATTATAAAAAAATTATATGACAAGGCTAATCATATTTTATTAGGAGGGGCCTTAGTAAATAATTTTTTTCTAGCCAAGGGCTTTAATGTTGGAAAATCATTGGTTGATAATTCTGGAGAAAAAATAGTCAAAGAGTTTTTGCATTCAAAGAAAATAATTTTACCTATTGACGTTAAGGTATTATCAAAAGATTCTAGAAATAAAAAAATTAGCAATAAAATACTTTCCGAGATTAAGGATAATGATGTTATTTTAGATATTGGAACAAAGTCAATTAAATTATTTTCTGAATATATTGATAAAGCTCAAACTATTGTTTGGAATGGTCCCATGGGAAAATTTGAAGAAGCTGATTTTAAGAAGGGAACCATTGCTATCGCCAGGGAAATTGCCGTTAGATCGAAGGGGCGAGCTTTTGGTGTGGCCGGTGGTGGAGAAACAGTTGAAGCGCTTAACTTATCAAAGAAAAAAAAATATATGGATTGGGTTTCAACGGGTGGTGGAGCGATGTTGTCATATTTAGCCGGAGAAAAAATGCCGGGGATAGAATAAATATATATTAAATAAAATTAAAAATATGATTAAAATTATTAAAATTGAAGGAAGAGAAATATTAGATTCTCGCGGCAATCCAACCGTTGAGGCTAGGGTTCTTTTAGATAATGGAGTTTGGGCTAAAGCTTCTGTTCCTTCAGGGGCCTCTACTGGTATTCATGAAGCTCATGAGTTAAGAGACGGAGATAAGAAAAGGTATCATGGACTAGGTGTTTTAAAGGCGATTAAAAATATTAATGGCCCCATCGCTACAGCTTTGGTGGGAGAAAATATTTTGAATCAGAAAAAAATTGATAAAAAAATGATTGAGCTAGATGGTACCAAGAACAAGAAAAAATTGGGAGCCAATGCTATTTTAGCAGTTTCTTTGGCAGTGGCCAGAGCAGGGGCCTTGGCTTCTGGTCAAGAGCTTTATGAATATTTGGCTGAAACTTTTGATTTTTCTAAAAAATATAAATTACCAACCCCCTCTTTTAATGTTATCAATGGCGGAGCTCACGCTGATAATAATTTGGATTTTCAAGAATTCATGATTGTTCCTAATGTTAAAACTATTAGTTTTTCTGAAAAATTAAGAATGGGAGCGGAAATTTTTCATGAATTAGGAAAAATTTTAAAGGCTAATAAAATGAATACTGGAGTTGGAAACGAAGGTGGTTACGCCCCCGATGTTAATTTCAGTGCCGAAGCCTTGGATTTAATTATTTTAGCTGGACAGAGAGCTGGTTATCAGATTGGTAAAAGCTTTTTTCTCGGAACAGATGTTGGTTCCTCAGAATTATATGATATTAAAAAGAAAAAATATTATTTTTCTTTAGATAAAAAATCTTTAACCTCCTTGGAATTAATAAAAATGTATCAAAATTGGTTTAGTAAATATAAGATATTTTTTATTGAAGATGGTTTAGCCGAAGATGATTGGAGTGGCTGGAAAGAGTTAACTAAGAAGATAGGTAAAAATGTTTTGTTGATTGGAGATGATTTATTTGTTACTAACAAAAAGAGATTAAAAAAAGGAATTGATCAAAAGATTGCTAATGCTATATTGATTAAACTCAATCAAGTTGGAACTCTTTCGGAAACAATAGAGACCATTAAAATGGCGCAAAAAAATAATTATAAAATAATGATCTCTCATCGTAGTGGGGAAACTAGCGATGATTTTATTGCTGATTTAGCAGTGGCTGCTTCAGCTGAATTTATTAAATCGGGCTCTTTGTCTAGGAGTGAGAGATTGGCAAAATACAACCGATTATTAGAAATTGAAGAAAATTTGAAAAAATAATTATGAGCAAACCCGATATAAAAAACAAATTAGTAGTCTTTTTAACTATTGATGGTTGGGGTATTTCTTTAAATACCGAAAATAATGCTATCAGAAAGGCTAATATCCCTGGATTTAAAAATTTGGTAGCTAATTTTCCGGCTACTGTTATTGAAAATCCTAATTTAGAATTAAGTAGTATCTATAAGTCATTTGGTTTGGGGCTTGACGCAAGTTCTTGCAATAATCATGAAAAATTTGTTTCTGTTTCTAAAATTATTTCACAATTTGATTTAAATCAGCTTAAGATTTCGGCTAGCTGTGATTTTCCTTTGATTTCAACATTTTTTAATAATTCTTTAGATAGATATCCAAATGAGGATTGGATTATTGTAGATAAAAAAAAGAATCCTTTATTATCTTTTTTTGGTAAGGATGCTTTAGTGGATGAATTAATTAAAAATATAAAAATAAATAAATATAATTTTATATTTTCTTGTCTCTCAGAAATTGGTTTAGAAGTTTTGAGTGGTAATTTTTTATCAACTATTTCGGCAGTGGAAAACATTTCCGAGTCTTTAGAAAAAATAGCTAAGGCGGTTTTAGAGGTGGATGGAGTTTTGGTAATAACCAGTGCTTACGGTGGAGCAGAGGATGTTTATAATGTTGGTACTGGTTTAGCCAACAAAAAAAGAACAAAAAATTATGTTCCTTTTTTAATCATTGGTCAGAATTTTGAAGGTAAAACGATTGGTTTAAAAGAGGCTCCTAATAATGATTTGAGCTTACTCAGTCCTCAGGGTAATTATATGAGTATTGCCCCGACAATTTTAAAACTCTTAAATTTGCCAATTGCTTCTTCTATGAGTGATAATAGTTTTGTTTAAATAATGTTAAGAATAATAAACATAATTATTCCGATAGCTATTCCTAGCAAACATCCAGCTAAAACTTCTATTTTAGTATGCCCAATTCTTTCTTTTAGGATTGGGTATTTTTCATCCAAGAATTGATCTTCTTTTAAATCTTTTATTAAAACATTAATAATAGCTCCTTGTTGTCCCAAATATTGTCTTAGTTTTAGAGCATCGTTTATTACAATAAAGGCAAAAGCTAAGGTTAAGGCAAATATTGGAGAGGCAATTCCTTGAGTTAGTCCAATTATTATTACTAATGAAGATACAAAGGCGCTATGACCAGAGGGCATTCCAGCATAGGAAAATTTTATTAAATCAATTAATTTCATTTTATTGCGACGGCTTAAAATTATTTTTATAATTTGAGCAATAGCCGCAGAAACAAAAGGAGTTAAAAGAATAAAATATAAATTCATTTTTTTATTTTAATTTTTAAAAATTAAATATCTAGGTTGGAAACATTTTTGGCGTGAGTCTGAATGAAATGTTTTCTTTTAGAAACATCATCTCCCATTAACATGTCAAAGACGATATCAGCTTTAGCGGCGTCTTCAATGGTGACTTGTTTAACAATTCTAGATTTTGGATCCATGGTTGTTTCCCAAAGTTGGCCAGGGTTCATTTCTCCCAAACCTTTGTATCGTTGAATAAATAATTTATTAGCTTTTTTAGCCTTCTTTTCTTCGCCTTCTTCGTTATTATTTTTTTCTTCATTTAATTCTTCTTCGTTTTCATTTTTTTCTTCAATTGGACCATCGACTTCTCCTCCGAGCTCTTTAATAATATTTATTTTTTCTTCTTCAGTATAAGCATATTTTACGGCTGAACCTTTTTTAATTTGATAAAGTGGCGGTTGAGCTATATAAATATGGCCTCCAGTTATTAAAGGATTAAAGTATCGGAAAAATAAAGTTAAAAGTAGAGTTCTAATGTGAGCTCCATCAACGTCAGCATCGGTCATAATTATAATTCTATTATATCTTATTTTGCTAACGTCAATTTGATCTCCGATATTTGTTCCCATGGCAATAACTAAATTTTTTATTTCGATATTAGCTAGCATTTTATCAAGGCGAGCTCTCTCAACGTTTAAGATTTTTCCTCTAAGTGGTAAGATGGCCTGAAAGCGACGATCTCGTCCTTGCTTAGCACTGCCTCCAGCGGAGTCTCCCTCTACTATATATAATTCACATTCTTCAGCCTTATTACTAGAACAATCGGCTAGTTTTCCAGGTAGGGTCATTCCTTCTAGGGCTCCTTTTCTTAAGATGCTAGCCCTAGCAGTTCGAGCAGCCATTCTAGCCTGAGCCGATAAAACACATTTTCCAATAATACTTTCTGCTTCTTTAGGATTTTCTTCTAAAAATATTCCAAAAGCTTCTCCAAAGATTTGCTCAACATAAGTTTTGATTTCAGCATTGCCTAATTTTCCTTTAGTTTGACCTTCAAATTGAGGATTTGGTAATTTAACACTAACAACAGCCGTTAGTCCTTCCCGAACATCATCTCCGGTTAAATTTTCATCCTTTTCTTTTAATAAATTCTTGCCTCGAGCATAAGAATTTAAAGTTCTAGTTAAAGCAGTTTTAAAGCCAACTAAATGAGTTCCGCCATCTGGATTGTAGATATTATTAGCAAAAGGTAGAGTAGTCTCATTATATTCATCGTTATATTGCAAGGCCACCTCAATTTTACAGTCGTTTATTTCTTTTTCTATATAAAAAACAGTATCGTGCTTAATATTTTTTTGTCGATGTAATGATTTGATATATGATTTGATTCCGCCTTCAAAATAAAAACGATATTTTTTAGGAGAATGTCCGCTTCTTTCATCACAAACATTCATAGTAATCCCCTTGGTTAGGTATGATTGTTGGCGAAGACGATCTAAGATTTTTCCCCAACTAAATTCAGTTTCAGTAAAAATAGTAGTATCTGGTTTAAAAATAATAGTAGTTCCAGTTCTTTTAGTTTTTCCGGTAGCTTTTATATTTTTTAAAGGTTTTCCAATCTTATATTCTTGTTCCCAAATTTGTCCATCGCGGTGTATCTCAGCTTTTAAATATTCACTTAAAGCATTAACCACTGAGACACCCACACCGTGAAGACCTCCGGAAACTTTGTAGCCACTTCCACCAAATTTTCCCCCAGCATGTAATTTTGTTAGAACTGTTTCTAGGGCTGACAATCCAGTAACTTTATGTCTTTCCACGGGAATACCACGGCCATTATCATCTACTTTTATCATCCCGTCTTTTAGAAGAGTAACACTAACTTCAGTGGCGTGTCCGGCCATAGCCTCATCAACGCTATTGTCAACTACTTCCCAAATTAAATGGTGAAGTCCGGCAGCTGAGGTTGAACCGATATACATTCCAGGCCTCTTTCTGACTGGATCAAGACCCTCTAGGACGGTAATAGCGTCAGCTCCATAATCGTTGTTTTTTTTGATTTTTTCAGACATATTTCTTTATTTTAAATAATTTATAATAAATAAAAAATGATAGTTTTGGTGTCTCTATCTTTAATTATTATAACAAAATAATAATTACAAGTCAAAGCTGTTTTTGGGTCTTTTTTCTTTTTCCAAGGGTTTACTCAATAACTTAATTGTAGTATAATTTAGGCATAATTAATTAAAATTCTTTGTTTATGGCAAAAATATTAGTGACCGGAGGAGCTGGTTTTATCGGCTCCAATTTAGTTGATAAATTAATTAGTCTAAAACATCAAGTCATAGTAATTGATAATTTATTTAGTGGTAAAAAAGAGTATTTAAATGATTTAGCCACTTTTTACCAAGTTGATATTAATGATAAAGAAAAAATAGCTGAAATTTTTAATCAAGAAAAATTTGATTATGTTTATCATTTAGCCGCCCAAATTGATGTGCGAAAATCAGTGGAGGACATGGTTTTTGATAATCAGGTAAATATTTTAGGGGCTTTAAATATTTTAGAAAATTGTTATAAAAATAAGGTTAAAAAAATAATTTTTGCCTCTTCTGGGGGAGCGGCCTATGGTTTTCCTGAGGAAGTCCCAACTCCAGAAAATTATCCAACTAATCCCGTTTCTCCTTATGGTATAAATAAACTTTGTTTTGAGAAATATTTAAATTATTATTATAAAGTTTTTGGTCAAAAATATTCAATTTGTCGTTTAGCTAATGTTTATGGACCTAGACAATATAAAGGAGGAGAGGCTGGCGTAATCGCTATTTTTATAAATAATGCCGTAGAGAATAAAGTCAGTTTTGTTTATGGAGATGGACTTCAAACTAGGGATTTTGTTTATGTGGATGATGTTGTTAGTGCCTTTGTTGCTAGTTTAAATGAAGATATTGTTGGTATTTTTAATATTGGAACCGGAGTGGAGAAAACTTTATTGGATATTATTTCGGCCATTGAAAAAGCCATTAATGATAAAATAAGAATTGAATTTCAAGAAGCTAAACTTGGAGAGGAAAGGCGTAGTTGTTTAAAAACAGATTTAGCTAAAGAGGTTTTAAATTGGGGGGCTCAGATTGATTTAGAGGAGGGAATTAAAAGAACCTTGTCTTGGTCAGAGGGTCAATTAAAGTTAAATTAATCAACTTAAAAAAATATGAAAGAGCTATCAAAAAAAATAATAATTGGAAATTGGAAAATGAATCTAGATTTTAAATCCTCAATTTCTTTGGCTAAAAATATTTCTCAAAATTTTTCTAAAATAAAGACTGATCATGATGTCGCGGTTCTGCCAGATTTTTTATCTTTGTCAGAAGTTTCTAAAAATTTAAATAAAAAAGTATTTTATGGAGCTCAAGATGTTTCTCCTTTCGCTCTAGGAGCTTATACTGGAGAGATTTCCTTGGAGTCCTTGTCACAAATTGGTTGCCAATTTGTTTTAATAGGTCATAGTGAGAGACGCCAATATTTTTCTGATGAAATTTTGATTGCTGATAAGATAAAAAATGTTTTAGAAAATAGCAAAATAACACCAATTTTATGTATTGGTGAGACTTGGGCACAAAAAAAATCAAATCAGACCTTAAAAGTAATTACCCAACAAATTAAATCAGCTTTGGCCAAGATAAAGACTTTGAAGGATAAAAAAATAATTATTGCCTACGAACCAGTTTGGGCAATTGGTTCTGGAAAAATTGTTTCAACTGAGGAGGCTGTTTTAGTTCATCAAGAAATAAAAAAAATTATTAATAAAATCTTTAAAAATAAATTACCCCTAGAGCTTCGAGTTATTTATGGTGGTAGCGTTAATTTAAAAAACTTTTTAGCTTTTAAAAATCAACCCGATATTTCTGGCTTCTTAATTGGTGGAAGTAGCTTAAAAGCCTCAGATTTTGTTAAAATAATAAATAAATTTTAATTTTATGTATAATATTTGGCCTTTATTATTAATATCAATTGCTTTCTTAATTATCATTTTTATAGTTTTGCG
>CAZSNN010000029.1:0-7459 GCA_964608425.1 uncultured Gammaproteobacteria bacterium
AATTAATTGACTAAAAGGACTCTATTTGTTAAGATTTAGTTATAGGAATACTATCAATTTATTTGATAGTATTCCTATTAAACTAAATAGATGGTTACTGTATTTACTTGTAAATATAGAGGAAAGTCCGGACTCTCAATAGTTGATAGTGGATAACGTCCACCGCTTTCTCTTCGGAGGAAGTAGGGAAAGTGCCACAGAGACGATACTACTTCAGCCCATGCTTGGATTGAAGGAAAAGTGAAAAGTTGATTGGTGTTATCTGATTTTTTTCAGCTAGCTACAATCTTTGCCCTTTGGTGACAAAGGTGTCAGGGTAAACCCTATCAGAGAGCAAGAGCAAACCATGCCCTTTTGGGCATGATGAAAAGTGGCTCGCACGAGCCTGTCGGTAACGCCAGGCCTAGATAAATGACCATCCCAGGGGCTTGCCCCTCGGACAGAATCCGGCTTATTTTTGGTTTAATTTTATATTTAAGCATTTTACATATTTTTATGAAAAAAAGTGAATTATTTTTTACTTTCATCTTAGTTCCTTTAGACTTTATTTTAATATCATTAGCCGGAATATCAGCTTATTTTATTAGATTTTCTCAATTTACCACTGAAATTAGGCCAATCGTTTTTAATCTGCCGTTTCCTGAATATTTTAAGGCGGTTTTGTTGATTTCTTTTTTGTGGGTATTAGTATTTGCTGTTTCTAGTCTATACTCAATGAACACTAGAAGATTGAGTCAGGAAATTTATCGAATTTTTTTGGCTTGCTCGGCTGGTTTTGTATTAGTGGTGGTTTTAATATTCTTTCGCCGAGAATTATTTGATTCTCGTTTTATAGTATTATTAGCCTGGATTTTAGCTATATTTTATACTTCTATTGGTCGGACCTTGATATATTGGTTAAAGAAAATTTTATATTCTCACGGAATTGGTATAAAAAATGTTATTTTGGTTGGTTCTAGTAAGACTGGAGATAATTTAATAAAAGAATTTTTTAGCAAAAAATATTCAGGTTTTAAGGTAATTAAAAGGGTTCGTGATTTTTCTCTAGATACTGCTAAAGAATTAGATAATTTTATTCAAGAGTTTAATCGAGAAAATTTAAATAAAAAAGAAAAAATTGATGAAATTATTCAAAGTGATCCTAATCTGAGTAAAGTAGAGTCGCTTCGTTTATATGACTTTGCCAATGAACATCATATTACTTTTAAATATGTAGCTGATTTATTGGAAGTTAAGGTTTTAAAAACAGAGGTTTCGGAAATGGCAGGCATTCCAATTGTTGAGGTTAAAAAAACAACTCTAGAGGGGTGGGGAAGGATTGCTAAGAGAATTTTTGATGTCATTGTCTCTGGTATTATTATTATTCTGTTATCGCCAATTATTATAGTTACTATTATCCTAATAAAAATTGATTCTAGTGGTCCAGTGTTTTTTTCTCGTCGAGACGATGGCTCTCCAGTTTTTAGAGTAGGGCAAGGTGGTCAACCTTTTCGTTATTTTAAGTTTAGATCAATGATTCCTGGAACTGATAGTATGCGTTATAATGAATTGTCTGATAAAAATATCAGAAAGGATGGTCCGATGGTTAAAATTGAAGATGATCCCAGAGTTACTAGAGTGGGGCGCTTTATTAGGCGTTGGAGCATTGATGAATTACCAGAATTATTTCTTGTTTTTATCGGCCATATGAGTTTGGTGGGGCCTCGTCCTCATTTACCAGAAGAAGTGGCTAAATATGAACAACATCATAAAAAGACCTTAACTATTAAACCCGGGATAACTGGCCTAGCTCAGGTCTCTGGTCGTAGTGATTTACTCTTTGAAGAGGAGGTCAAATTGGATATTTATTATATAGAAAATTGGTCATTATTATTGGATATTTCTATCTTATTTAGAACCCCTTTGGCTATCTTAAAACATAGAAAAGCTGAATAATATATTATGAAAGTTGCTTTAATACACGATCATTTAGCTCAGGATGGCGGAGCTGAAAAAGTTTTAGAAGTTTTTTCTAAAATGTTTTCCGACGCCCCTATCTACACTTTGCTATATGATAAAAAAAATGTGGCTCATCGATATCCAAATCGTCGGATTGATGCCTCTATTATTCAAAGAATGCCAGGTGGAGTTCGCTTTTACCAATGGTATTTGCCTTTTATGCCCATGGCGATAGAGTTTTTTGATTTACGAGAATATGACGTTGTTATTTCTGATACCAGCTCTTTTGCTAAGGGGGTTATTACTCCGGTTGATACTACTCATATTTGCTATTGTCATACCCCAACTAGATATTTGTGGAGCGATACTCATCAATATATTAATGAGCTAAGGTATAATAAATTTTTAAAGAAAATAGCTTCTTTAATTTTGAGCTGGATGAGGGTTTGGGACAAAATGGCCGCCGATCGAGTTGATTATTTTATCGCCAACTCTAAAATGGTTCAAGCCAGAATCAAAAAATATTATAAAAGAGATTCAGTGGTTATTTATCCTCCAGTAGAAACTAAAAAATTCTTTATAGCTAAAGAATTGGGAGATTATTTTTTAATTGGCTGTCGTTTGGCTCCGTATAAAAGAGTTGACCTGGTTATTGAAGTTTTTAAAAAATTGGGTAGTAATTATAAGCTAAAGATTTTTGGTGATGGGGTTGATTTAAGTCGTTTAAAAAAAATGGCTCACGGGTATAATAATATTGAATTTTTAGGCCGAGTTAATGATGAGTATAAAGCTGAATTATTTAGTAAATGTTTAGCCTTTCTAAACCCCCAAGAGGAGGACTTTGGTATTTCTAAGGTTGAAGCTATGGCTTCTGGAAGACCAGTAATTGCTTATAAAAAAGGAGGAGCTTTGGAGACTGTTATAGAAGGGGAAACAGGGTTATTTTTTGAGGAGCAAACCGTAGAATCATTATTCTTGGTTGTGCAAAAGTTTTATACAGATATTAAAAAGGGGATTAATAATTGGGACAGTCAAAAAATTAGACAACATTCTGAAAAATTTTCCTTAGAAAAATTTGAAGAAAATATTAGCAATTTTATTAAAAACGTGACCCCAGGTAAATAATCTTAAATTATGAGAATAGGTATTGATATTAGAGTTTTATTAGATAAAAATTATAGCGGAGTAGCTAGCTTTACTTTCCAATTATTAAAGAATTTGATAAAAGTTGATAGGCAGAATGCTTATTATTTTTTTTATAATTCCTTTAAAAAAGCTAATATCCCATTTTTTTCCAAAGAAATATCTATTAAAAAAACCAGATATCCTAATAAGGTTTTTAATTATTTTTTACAAAAAATATTTAATTATCCTAAATTAGATAGAGTTATTGGAGGTTCGGATATATTTTATTTACCACACCTTAATTTTGCTTCTTTTTCTAAAAATAGCAAAAATATTATTACTGTCCATGATTTATCCTTTTTGCGTTATCCGGAATTTTTTAGCTTTAGAAAGAATTTTTGGCATTGGGCCTTAAATATTAAAAAAAATATTAATAAATTTGATAAAATTATAGCAGTCTCGCAAAATACTAAAAATGATTTAATAGAATTATTAAATGTTTCTGAAGCAAAGATTGAGGTTGTTTATCCTGGCATTTCCGAGGATTTAACTAAGTTTCAGGAAAAGGATCAAAACGATGATATAGATAAGTTATTAAAAGAGAAATATAATCTAAATAAAGATTTTATTTTGTATTTAGGAACAATTGAGCCTCGAAAAAATATTTCTGGACTAATTAAGGGGTATGATAAATTGCGAGACAGTGGAATTGATTGTTTATTGGTTCTAGCTGGCGGTTGGGGCTGGAAAACTAAGCAAATTAAAAAAGATTGGCAAAATTCTAAATACCGACAGGACATTCGATTTATTGGATATATCAAAGAAGATAATAAACCTCTTTTGTATAAAATGGCCAAGGTTTTTGTTTACCCCTCTTTTTATGAGGGATTTGGTTTTCCTCCACTGGAAGCAATGTATTTTGGTTTACCAGTAATTTCTAGTAATGTCTCTAGTTTACCTGAGGTTTTGGAGAATGCCGCCCTTTTAATTAATCCTGATAAAAGTGATGAAATTTTTCAAGCCATGAAATTAATTTTAAGTAACGAAAGTGTTAGAACAAAATTGATCGAAGCCGGTTATAATCAAGCCAATAAATTTACTTGGGAGAATACGGCTCAAAAATATTTACAAGTTTTTGAAGGAATGATTAAAGCTAATTATGATAAAAAATAAAATAAATAAAAATAAAAAAGTTTTAGTGGCTGTTTCTGGTGGAGTTGATTCGGCTGTAGCCGCTAAATTATTAGTTGATCAGGGTTATCAAGTTTCGGGAATATTTTTAAATTTTTGGAAAGAGTCCCTGGAGATTTCCTCGGAGAACAAATGTTGTTCTTTGGAGGCCCAAATGGATGCTAAAAAAGTTTGTCTTAGTTTAGGTATTCCTTTTTATACTTTTAATTTTTCCAAAGCTTTTAAAAAAGAAGTGGTTGATGATTTTTTAACTGAATATTCTTGCGGAAATACTCCTAATCCCTGCGTGGTTTGTAATAAGAAAATAAAAATTGGCGGTCTTTTGGAATATGCTAAGACCTTAGGCTTTGATTATATTGCTACTGGGCATTATGTTCGAGTTGAAAGGGAGGGGAAAAAGGTAAAAATGTTTAAAGGCTTTGATAAAGATAAGGATCAGTCTTATTTTTTGTATTCTCTGAGTTCTCAACAATTGGCCAGTGTTTTGTTTCCCCTAGGAAGATTAAAAAAACCTCGGGTTAGACAAATAGCTAAAAAAGCTGATTTAATAGTAGCTTCTAAGAGTGATAGTCAAGAAATTTGTTTTATTCCTGGAAAAAGACATAATGAGTTTTTAAAAAGACATTTAAAACTAAAAGGTGGCGATATTAAATTATGGCCCAGCGAGGAAGTCATTGGTCAGCATCAAGGATTGGCTCTTTATACTATTGGACAAAGAAGAGGAGTGGAGATAGGGGGAACTGGACCTTATTATGCTGCTAAATTTGATCGTCTAAAAAATATTTTATATGTGGTTAAAAATTTTGATGATCCAGTTTTATATAATCTAGAGATGAAAGTTAAAAATATTAATTGGCTAAATTTAAAAGATTTAAAATTTCCCTTGAAGGCTGAGACAATTATTCGGTATCGTCATAAACCGGTTAAATGTTTGATTGATTATAGTAAGAAAGATAATACTGCTATGGTAAAATTTACCAGAAAGCAGCGAGCTATCACCTCTGGCCAAAGTGCTGTTTTTTATAACGGGGCTGAAGTTTTGGGCGGAGGAATAATTATTTAGAATAAAGAATAAAAATAAAAAAAGCGGATTTTTCCGCTTTTTGTTTTACCAAAGAATTTGTTCTTTGGTAAAAAGGTTTTTTGGACAATAAGGAATTGATTTATAAAATTCAGTTTCTCCTATTTTTTCTATATCTTCAATTGTTGCCTCATGGTTTATGGAGGCGACCAGATCAACTTCTTGATCGGTCATTGTAGCTAAAATAATTGGAACCTGATTTTTGCATATTCCTAAAATTTCTTCTAAAAAATTAGTTGTTTTTTTTACTTTTTCCCATAGAATTTTTCTTTCTTTTCCTTCATCCATTACTAGATAAAAATTTTTTATCATCCAATCTCTTAAAAATTTAAAAGCTTGGCTTTGAGTTGATTTTTTAAAAGAAATAGAACCTTCTTGGGCGCTTTCTAGGCAGAGGGAAATTATGCAATTATTTATTTGTTCCCTTTGATTTTCTCCTAAAAAATATAATTCTTTAGGAATATTTTTTAATTTTCCTAGTCTTTTGGCGTCATTGATATCAGAAAAAAGATAAGCAATTTTATCTGCCAGCATTACCACATTATATTCCATAGGAATATCGATAATAATATTGATATCCTTGACACCCCTAGAGTGATAAGTTATTCCTTCCAGGGTTTCAAATGATAGATTTAATCCCAATCCCTTTCTTTCAATTTTTTCAGTTACCGTTAAGCCAAATATTTCATGACGAAAACTTTCGTCATAATTTTTTTGGATAAATCTTTCACCTAAATGACCAAAGGGGGTGTGACCGAGGTCGTGTCCAGCGGCTATTGCTCCAACTAAGCTGACGTTAAGACCTAAGATTGTGGCAATGGTTTCGGCAATTGATTTTACTTCTAGGGAATGAATTAGTCTGTTTCGAATTAAAACATTTTCCGGAAAAGTAAAAACTTGAGTTTTGCCGTTGAGTCTCCGAAAACTTTTGCTATTGATAATTTTTTGAATATCAAGAATAAAAGGGTTTATCTCGTCCATGAGATGGTTAGTAGCCAAGAAAACATTTTCTTTATTTTTTCTTCCTCGACTTTTCTCAAGGGCTAGTTCTTTGAAGCAACCTTTGATTTTCTGTAATTTCTGAAATTTTTCCATATCTTTCTTTTTTATTTAGTTTTTAATGATCTTTTTAACTTTTAATTTTACTGTAATTGTTTGTTTTTGTCAATATTTTAAAATAAAAAAATCCTTAAAATTTAAGGATTTTTTGTGCCGATGGTGGGACTTGAACCCACAAGTCTTGCGACACACGAGTTTGAGTCGTGCGTGTTTGCCAGTTTCACCACATCGGCGATAATAAGGAGATTATAAATTATTTTATATTAATTGTCAAAATATTAACAACAATGTTTTAATTGTAGTAATTATAGGCGCATTTTAGGTTTTAGATTTAATATAATATGGCAGATTATTATAATAGAAAAAGAAGGTATTGTGGTTATGGTGTAAATATAATGACTTCTCCTCAAAAAATAGCTGCAACTTTAATTTAATTTTTTTAGTCTTGACCCTCCGGGGGGGGGTGATATAATTATAATATAATATTAAATTATATTATTAATTATTGATACAAATAATTAAATAATATATAATATAAATATAAACTAAACGAATAATTAATTTAAATAAATAATAATATATATAAAGAATAATATGAAAAAACCCTTCTCTCTGAGATCTCTAGCTCTCTCAATAATAGCCATCTCTCTTCTAACTATCATAATAATAATAACTACTACCTCCTCTAAAGCCAGTTCTCCTCTAGGAACTAGATTATCAGGTAAAATATTACTTCAAGTAGAAGATAATGGTCAGGCCTGGTATGTATCTGTTGATAACGATAATCAAAGAATCTATCTAGGATCTCCAGAGGAAGCCCATTGTCTAATGAAGACGTTAGGACTAGGTATATCTAATAATGATCTAAATAAATATCTAAATGATAATGATAATAATTTTCTGACTAGATTATCTGGTAAATACTTCTAGCTGTAGAGCAACACGGAGAAGCCTACTATATTAATCCTGACAACCTAAAGGATATTATCTAGGAAGACCAATAGACGCTCTAAAGATAATGAGAGAATTATCATTAGGTATTACTAATACTAATTTAAATACTAT
>CAZSNN010000030.1:0-7418 GCA_964608425.1 uncultured Gammaproteobacteria bacterium
TCTTTGGCTCCAGAATTATCAGCTACTTTTAATCGACTTTCTGTTTGTATCATATATTTAAAAATTAAATAAAATAAATTATTAAGCTATCCTCCATTTTTTATCCTTACTAATTGGACGACATTCTACAAAATTAACCTTGTCCCCAATCTTAGAAGAATTTTTTTCATCATGGACTTTGTATTTTTTGCTAACAACGTATCTTTTTTTATATTTTTTATTAATCTTAACTCTTTCTACATTAACAACAATGGTTTTATCGCTTTTATCACTAATAACAACCCCAGTGAATTTCTTTCTAATCACTTTTTTTGGTTCAGTATTAGCGTTTTCTTTAATATTTTTTACCATATTATTTATATTATTTTTTATTTTTGTTTATCCTTGTTTATTAAAGTCAAAACTCTAGCGATATCCTTTTTAAGAACTCTAATCCCTCTAATATTCTTTAATTGCTTACTAGAATCTTTAAAGCGAAAATCTCTTAATTTCTCTCTAAAATCTGATAAAATATTGTGTAATTCTGCGATTGTTTTAGTTTTCAGTTCTTTTAAGTCCATATTTATAATAATTTAAATATTAATCTTTTTTAACAAACTTGCACTTAATTGGCAATTTATAAGCTGCCAAATCTAAGGCTTTCTTGGCCATTTCCTCGGTTAATCCCTCAAGTTCAAACAATACCATTCCGGGTTTTACGGCTACCACATAATGATCTACGGCACCCTTTCCCTTACCCATAGGAATTTCTCCTCCTTTTTTAGTAACTGGTTTATGAGGAAAAACTCTAATCCAAATCTTTCCACCCTTTTTTGTATATTTGGTAATAACTCTTCTGGTAGCCTCAATTTGACGAGAATTAACCCAACAAGCTTCTAAACTTTTTAAACCATAAGAACCAAAATCAATATTAGTTGCACTACTTGCTTTTCCACCTCTTTTTCCTTTATGTGACTTTCTATATTTAGTTTTCTTTGGCATTAACATATATTTGCAAATTTATTAATAAATTAAATTTTAGTTTTTATTAAAAACTTCTCCCTTATAAATCCAAACTTTTATTCCAATACTACCATAAGTAGTATGAGCAACTCCTCTGGCATAATCAATATTTGCCCTCAAAGTGCTTAATGGTAATTTTCCTGAAATTAATTTTTCAGATCTAGCAATCTCAGCGCCATTCAAGCGACCAGCTACCACAACCTTAACGCCTAAAGCACCTCCTCGCTCGATTCGAGAAACAGCTTGCTTCATAACTTTTCTAAAAGGAACTCTTTTTTCTATTTCTAATATCATTGATTGTACATTAACCTGAGCACTTAAGTTAGGATTTTCTACTTCTTTTATATTTATATTTATATTATTTAAACGAACCTCCATTGGATTTGATAAATATTTTCTGTGTAAAATTCTTTTTAATTCTTCAACACCATTACCTCCTCTACCAATAATAACACCTGGTCTAGCTGTAAAAATATCAATAATAATTTGATCAGAATTTCTAGAAATTTCAACTCGATCAATACCGGCTTCTTTAAATTCTCTAATAATATGTTTTCTAATTAAAACATCTTGCTTAACATTCTTGATATATTTATCACCAGAACCGAACCATAACGATGGCCAAGTTTTTATAATACCGATTCTTATTATTTTTGGATTTATTTTTTTACCCATATTTATTAATATAAATTATTTAATATTTAGAATGACTATCCAGCCTTTCTTCTAAAAACCTTACTAGCAAAGCTCTTAGAAGATGCCTTGCCTTCTATTTTTGCATTTTTTCCTTTTTCATCCTGTTTTTCGGTTTTTATTTTCTTGGAAGTTGCATCTTTTTCTTCGCTAGAAGCCTTTTCTTTCTTGCCTGCCTTTGGTTTTTTAGATAAATCATCTAATTTAACTGGCTCTTCTATCTTCACTTTTTTAGCTTCTTTTTTTCCGCTATCAACAATCTCTGATAATACCAAATAAATATGACTCATTCTCTTTCTAATAACAGTAGCTCTACCATGAGCTCTAGGCATCCATCTTTTAAGTGTTTTTCCATCCTCAACCCTAACCTCTTTTATTATTAGATTATTTTTATCTAATTCATAATTATTAACGGCACTAGATATAGCTGACTGAACCAATTTTAACATTGGTTTAGCTGATTTTTTGTTTAAAAATTTCAATTGATTGATAGCCTTGTTTACTTCTAGACCACGAATCACGCCAGCCACTAATCTTGTCTTGCGAGGAGAAATTCTTAAATGTTTTAAACTAGCTTTAACTTCCATATTATTTTAATATTTTAATTTATATATTTTATATTATTTTCCCTTAGCTTGTGTTTTAGCCATCTTACCTCCATGACCAACAAATTTCTTGGTTATAGAAAATTCACCCAATTTATGTCCAACCATATTTTCAACTATATAAACAGGTATATGTTGCTTCCCATTATGAACCCCAATAGTATGACCAACCATTTCTGGAGTTATAGTACAAGCCCTATCCCAAACTTTAATAATAGTTTTATCTTCAGGACTAAGAGCTTGAATCTTTTTTAAGATTCTAGGATTGATATAGGGACCTTTTTTTAAACTTCTTGACATATTTTTATATATTTATTTTACAATTAAATTAAAAATTATTTCTTCTTTTTGGATGGTCTTCTTTTAACTATCAATTTATTGGATCTTCGTTTTTTTCTAGTTTTTACACCAAAGGCAGGTTTTCCCCATTTAGTTTTAGGTCTTTTTAAACCGATGGGTTGTTTACCCTCTCCACCTCCATGAGGATGATCAACCGGATTCATAGCAGTACCTCTGACAGTTGGTCTAATACCCATAAGCCTCTTTCTTCCCGCTGATCCAACCTTCATATGCATTCTATCTGGATTACTAACTTGTCCAATAGTACATAAACATTCTTTTTTGATTAACCTAATTTCACCTGATGGCATTTTAACCTGAGCATATTTTCCTTCGACACCCATAATATGCACTGAATTTCCAGCTCCTCGAGCAATTTTTCCACCTCTACCTGGTTCAATTTCTACATTATATACAGGAACACCAGCCGGGATAAACTTTAAAGGCATAGCATTTCCATTTTTAATTTCTACTAATTCTTGAGAGCTTACTATAATATCCCCTTCTTTTAAATCAACTGGGGCAATTATATATTTTTTTTCTCCATCTTTATAATTCAATAAAGCAATACGAGCACCACGATTTGGATCATATTCAATACTAGCAACAGTAGCCGGAACATCAAATTTATTTCTAAAGAAATCAATCAAACGTAAATATTTTCTAGTTCCACCCCCACGATGTCTAACTGTTATTTTCCCCTGATTATTTCTACCACTTTTTTTCTTTTTAATTACCATCAAGCTTTTTTCTGGTGATTTCTTTTTAGTCAAATCAGAAAAATCATCGTAAGTAGCATGACGTCTCTTGGGTGTATTAGGTTTTAATTTTTTAATTGCCATATTTTAAAATTTAATAAATATTTTTTTAAACACCTTCGTAAACAGAAATGCTCTTACCTTTTTTAAGAGTAACAATGGCTTTTTTAAAGTCTTTTCTCTTTCCAGTGATTTTACCTCTATTTACCTTCTTACCTTTAACTTTTATAATATTAACTTCTGTTGGTTTAACTCCATAAACTTCATAAATAGCTTTGGCCACTTCAATCTTGTTAGCATCATTATCAATCATAAAAACATACTGGTTAACTGCGCTTAAATTTGTAGCTTTTTCGGTTACCATTGGTTTTACTAATACTCGATAAGCTCTTCCTGTAACTTTCTTGTTTTTGTCTTTTTTAACCTTACCCTCGGCAGTATAAAGATCTTTCATTCCCTTTTCCTCGGAATTACCTTTTTCTTCGTTTTTAACTTCATCCTTATTATCTGTTGTAGCATTAAATATTCCCATATTTGTAAATAAATTAATTATTACTTATTTTGAATATCTATCATTGATGTTCTTGATAGCTGATTCGGTGATAACTAAATTCTTGTATTTCAATAAATCAATAATATTTATATTTTCTAAATTAATAATATCAAATCCAACTAAATTTCTAGAAGATAAAACCACTTTTTCGTCCTTAATATCATTAACAAATAAGATACTTCTTTTAGACTTTTTAGTTTTATTTTCGTTTGGAAAAACATTCTCTATTTTTTTAACAAAATCGTTAAATTTTTTAGTGCTGAACTCCTTCATCTCAATCTTATCAACTACCGCTAAATTATTTTCTGTAATTCTGTCTGTAAGAATCATTGTAATAGCCTTCTGTTTCATTTTTTTATTTATCTTTTTGCTAAAATTTCTATCTTTTCTAGGACCAAAAGTAACACCACCACCAATCCAAATTGGAGATCGGCTTGATCCAGCCCTAGCTCTACCAGTACCTTTTTGTTTCCAGGGTTTTTTTCCCCCACCTCTAACTTCAGCCTTTGTTTTAGTGTGAGCCAAAACTTGTCTTTCGTTAGCAGACTGGGTAACCATAGCCTGATGAACTAAATCTTCATTTATTTTAACAGCAAAAACCTTATCAGATAATTTTAATTCACTAACTATTTCACCGTTTTGATTATAAATATTTGTTTTAACTGGCATATTTTTAATAAATTTTAAATTTTAATTATTTTTCAGACAAGCCCTCTTCTGTTTTTTCAGCTATGTCTTCAGATTTAATCTCTTCTGTCTGCTCTTCTGTCTTTTCAGGAGACACTTCTTCTTGTGGTGCTTCAGTTCCATTATTATCTTCTGCATTATTTTCAGCTTTTTCGGTAATTACCTCGGCAACTTCTTCAACAGCTTTTTCATTTTTATCTTTTATAACTAAATCACCATCACCCTTTATCATTAAAAAACCACTTTCACAACCAGGAATAGCCCCTTTAATAGATAAAATATTATTTTCTAAATCAATATCCACAATTTCTAAATTTTTCATAGTAATACGATCTCCTCCCATTCGGCCACCCATACGAGTTCCCTTAAATACATGAGCTGGACCTAAAGCTCCAATAGAACCAGAGGCTCTTAATTGATCTTTATTACCATGAGTCTTTTTAGAGCCAGAAAAACCATGTCTTCTAACAACACCTTGAAAACCCTTACCCTTAGAAGTTCCAGTAACATCAACTATATCTCCTTTTGAAAAAATTGACACATCAATAACTCCACCAGTTTTCATTTCTGGCTTTATTTCAGATACTCTAAATTCTCTTAGGTGTCTAGCATTTTCTTTTTCAATTCCAGCCTTTTTTAAATGACCACGTACAGGTTTGGAAATATTTTTAGGCTTTCTTTCTCCGTAAGCCAATTGAATAGCCCTATAATTATCAGTGCTATCATCTTTAACCTGTGTAATAACACAAGGACCAGCCTGCACCCTAGTAACAGCTACTACTTTATCATTATCCCAAAGCTGGGTCATATTAATTTTTTTTCCTAGTATAAATTTCATATTTTAAATATTTATAAATAAATCTAATAAATAAAAAACTGGTCTTCAACAAAACCAGCCTAAGTCTTTCAAACAATTCTAAAAAATATAATAAATATTTATTAAATTGGAAAAGCTATTTTGTTGAATTTTACCTCCTATTTTAAACGTTTAATCTCAATTGAAGAACTTTCCCCGAAAGGGAGTTTCTAAAAAATTAACTAAACATTTTACATTTTAAAAATACTCTAGTATTCTAATCCATTTTTATTTCTAAGTCAACCCCTGCTGGTAAACTTAAATTGGTTAGATCTTCAATGGTCTTGGCTGACGGTTCAAAAATATCAATTAATCTCTTGTGAGTTCTAATTTCATATTGATCACGGGCATTTTTATGTACAAAAGTTGATCTGTTGACAGTGTACTTCTTTTTTTCTATCGGCAAAGGAACTGGTCCAGAGATTTGAGCATCAGTTTTTTGTGCTGTTTCAATAATAGTTTTAGCAGCCTGATCAATAATTTTATGATCAAAGGCTTTAATTTTGATTCTAATCTTTGTTTTAAAATCTCCGCTGTTATCCTTGGCGGTTTTATTTTTGTTTTCAGCCATATTATAATAATGAATTAACCAAAAAATTTGGTATATATTTTAAATAAACATTATAAGCCCGTCTTCAAATGAGGGCGGGCCTAAATATCTATTTGATAATCTTAGAAATAGTTCCAGCACCTACTGTTCTACCACCTTCACGAATAGCAAATCTTTGCTTATCTTCTAAAGCGATAGGAGCAATAAGTTTAACATTAATGTTTACAGTATCACCAGGCATAACCATCTCTACACCAGCTGGTAATTCAACTTCACCAGTAACATCAGTTGTTCTAATATAGAATTGAGGTTTATAACCTTTAAAGAATGGCTTATGTCTTCCTCCTTCATCCTTGCTCAATACATAAACTTGAGCTTCAAATTCAGTATGAGGAGTAACTGTTCCTGGTTTAGATAAAACCTGGCCTCTTTCAACTTCGTCTTTTTTGGTTCCACGAAGAAGTAACCCAGCATTATCTCCAGCTTGACCTTGATCTAATGATTTGTTAAACATTTCTACTCCAGTAATGGTTGTTTTTTTAGTATCCATTAATCCAACAATTTCAACTTCTTCCCCAACCTTAACAATACCTCTTTCAATTCTTCCAGTTACTACAGTACCACGACCCTCAATTGAAAAAATATCTTCAATTGGCATTAAGAAAGATTTATCCAAATCTCTTTCAGGGGTTGGAATAAAATCATCTAAGGCCTTTAATAAGTCCATAACAGGTTGAGCATCTGGTCCAGTTGGATTTTCTAAAGCCTTTAAAGCACTTCCACGAATAATTGGAGTAGTGTCTCCAGGAAACTCATATTTTTTCAATAAATCACGAATCTCCTCTTCTACTAAATCAATTAATTCTTTATCCTCAACTATATCACATTTATTTAAAAATACTACGATATGAGGAACACCTACCTGCTTAGCCAATAAGATATGCTCTCTGGTTTGAGGCATAGGTCCATCAGTAGCAGAAACTACTAAAATAGCACCGTCCATTTGAGCGGCACCAGTAATCATATTCTTTACATAATCAGCGTGACCAGGACAGTCAACGTGAGCATAGTGACGTGATTCAGTCTCATACTCTTGATGAGAGGTAGCAATAGTAATACCTCTTTGCTTCTCTTCTGGAGCGTTGTCAATGTCGTTAACATTCCTTTGAGTTGCTTTTAAACCTTGAGCATTAGCTACGTTTAAAATAGCTGCTGTCAAAGTTGTTTTTCCATGATCAACGTGTCCAATAGTACCAACGTTGACATGGGACTTACTGCGTTCATATTTGTCTGCCATTTTTTTAAACTCACGACCCCTCAATTAAGAGAGTTACTTGCCTAAAAGGCAACCAGCCGTTTAAAATTAATTATAAAT
>CAZSNN010000031.1:0-7273 GCA_964608425.1 uncultured Gammaproteobacteria bacterium
TGGAATTTGATGACCAAACCAAATTTGACGACTAATACACCAATCATGTAAATTATTCATCCAATCTAAATATCTTTTGTTAAATCTTTCTGGAATTATTTCGATTTTGTTGGTAGTAATTGCTTCTATCGCCAATTCTTTTAAAGATTTATTTCCAAGTCTTTCTATCTTTTTGTCAACGCTGATAAACCATTGTTTAGAAGGTAATGGTTCAATTGGAATATTACAGCGATAACAAATTGATAAATTATTTGTTAATTCTTCTTCTGATAAAATTAGATTATTTTCTTTTAGTTCTTCTACGATCATTTTTCTGGCCTCTAAAACATTTTTACCAGAAAATTTATTAAAACCATCTCTTATTTTTCCATCTTCTGATATAACCTTAATACTTTCCAGGTCATTCTTTTGGGCCATTTGAGAATCAATCATAGAATGAGCCGGGGTCACTCCCAGAGCTCCAGTACCAAAATTCATATCAACATTAATATCAGCTATAATTTTAATATTTAATTGTTGTCCGCAAAAACTAGCTGGAATAATTTGTCCAACGTATTTTTTGTATCTATCGTCTCTAGGATTTACCGCAATAGCAGTGTCGCCTAATTTTGTTTCTGGCCTGGTGGTTGAGATAGAGATAGGGAAGTCCTTATCATATTTAAATGTATATAGAAAAGCTTTTTGTTCTTTATATTCAACCTCATCATCAGCTAGGGTTGATTTACATCGAGGACACCAATTAATAACTCTTTCTCCTTGATAAATAACCCCTTCTTTATACATATCTGAAAACATTTTTTTGACGGCTTTTTGCCTTCCTTCGTCTAGGGTAAAGGCTTGTCGACTCCAATCGATTGAGGCTCCTAATTTTTTGGTTTGGTTTAAAATGGTGTTTTGTGTTTTATTTAAAAACTCCCAAACTTTTTTTAAAAATTCTTCTCTTCCCAAATCATGTCTAGTTTTATTTTCTTCGGCTAGTATTTTTTTTTCAACAACATTTTGGGTGGCAATAGCAGCATGATCAGTCCCTGGAATCCAGAGAGTTCGATAGCCGTTCATGCGATGAAATCTTATAAACAAATCTTCTATGGCGATAGTGGAAGCATGCCCTAAATGGAGCTTGGCGGTAATATTTGGTGGAGGCAAAACCATGGAATAATTGGGAGCATTTTCTTCTAAATTTAAGTTATCAGGATTAAAAAAGCCTGATTTTTCCCATTTTTCGTATATTTTATCCTCTTTTTCTGATGGATTATAGGTTTTGTCCATTTCTTGGGCCATATTTTTAGGAATTTTATTAGAATTATAATATAAATTATAGCATTATCTTAACAAAATTAATATCGCAGGTCAATTATTACGGTTGACTATTTTTTCAAATAAATATATAGTTAATAGTTAATATTTTGAATAGTTTAAAAAATGAAAGTTAGCCAACAATTTTTTAATTTAATTGAGAAATCATCAAATATTTTGATTACTTTTCCTATCGATTGGAACGGAGATGCTATTTCTGGTTCTTTAGCTTTGGCTTTATACCTAAAAAAGATGGGGAAAAATGTAGAGATTGGAGCCGAGAAAATGAAAAATGGTTTAAACTTTAAAACCCCGATTGATTCTTTTAAGTTTTTACCATCTTTTAACGAGATAAAGACATCTTTAGAAAATTTAATGAAATTTGTTGTTTCTGTAGATTTAAAAAACGCTAAAGTTAGCCAAATAAAATATACCATCGAAGAGGATAAATTAAATTTTATTATCTCCCCCCAAGATGGTTTTTTTACTAGCGAAGACATTAAATCTAGTATGAGTGGTTTTAAATATGATTTAATTATTACTGTTAATTGTCATGATTTAGAGTCTTTAGGAAAAATTTATGATAGCAATGTTGATTTTTTCTATAAAACTTCGATTATTAATATTGATCATAGTCCCGAAAATGAAGAATTTGGCCAATTAAATATAATCGATTTAAATGCTGTGGCAGTTACAGAAATAATTTTTGACATTTTATCAGATAGTCCAGTTAAAGAAATATCAGAAGACATTGCTACTTGCTTGCTAACCGGAATAATTTTTAAAACTAGAAGCTTTAAAACTCCAAATTTGACTCCCAAGGCCTTAAGTTCAACTTCTAAATTAATTGAAATGGGGGCCAAGAGAGAAGAGATTGTAACTAATCTATATCGTTCTCGTAGTCTTAATACCTTAAAATTGTGGGGGCGAGTTTTAAATAATTTATCTTCATCGGATGATAATCATATAGTCTGGGCTACATTATTTAAAAATGATTTTAGAGAATCAAATTCTGGAGAGGAAAATTTGCAGGATGTTATTGACGAATTAATTGTTAGCATTCCAACGGCTAAAATTATTGTTATTTTTTATTCCTTAACAGAATTGTCTATTTTAGATGATCATTATATTAGAGCGGATGATAAAAAAGATTTTTCTGATAAAACTATTATTGTCCATGGCGATAATGATAAAAATATTTTTAAAAGCAACGTGGTTGTTTATTCTACTAAGAATATTAATTCTTTGGATTTATTAAAAAACTTTAAACCAGAGGGCACTAGAAAAATTGCCCAGGCCTCTGTTAGTCGCCCAATTAAAGATGTAGAAAAAGAGATTATTTCAGGGATTATTAATCGTCTTGAAAAAATATTTTAATAATGGTAATATTTTTAATAGTTAGTTTTTAATAAGCCAAACTGATTTTTTGTTTTGGGTATATAGCTCAGTTGGTTAGAGCGCTACGTCGACATCGTAGAGGTCTCCCGTTCGAGTCGGGATATACCCACTTTGAATGGTATTTAAAATATTAATTTCGGGCATATAGCTCAGTTGGTTAGAGCACCGCCCTTATAAGGCGGGGGTCGACGGTTCAAGTCCATCTATGCCCACAAAACTATGAATATATTTAAAAAAGAAAAACCAAACACTTATAAAATATCAACCTTTAGTGAAAATGATAACCCTTCTTTCGAGTGGCTAGAAGAGGAGTTAACAGAGGGGCAATTATTAGTAGATGTTTATCAAACTAATGAAAATATAGTAGTTAAATCAACTATCGCTGGCGTGAAACCGGAAAATTTATTTATTTCTTTAAATCGAGACATTTTAACTATCAAGGGAAAGAGAGAGCACGATGTCTTAATTGATGAGGCTGATTGTTTATTGCAAGAATGTTATTTTGGGTCTTTTTCTAGAACTATTATTTTACCAGAAGAGGTTGATAATAAAAAAATTGAAGCTATTTTAGAAAATGGAGTTTTAACAGTTGTTTTGGAAAAACTTTATAAAGAACAGCAAATCAAAATTAAGATTAAATCCTAATTTATGATTGAAAAAACCTTTATTTTATCTAGTTTTAAGGAAAATCAAGCTGTTTTGATAGAAAAAGATAGTAATAAAAATATTTTTTGGCCTTTAGAATATTTGCCAGAAAATATAAAAATTGGAGAGTCTATCAATATAGTTGTTTCTTTAGAGCAGGATTTAATTAATAGAAAAATTTTAGCCAAAGATGTTTTAAATGAAATTTTAGATATTAGCGAATAAAAATAATTAGAATTTTATGACAGAAAAATCCAAGAAATTGATTTTTTTAAGCTCGAATATTTTATTGTTCTTGCTTATTTTTTTATTAGCGGGCTTTTTGTTTTTAGAAAAAAAATATGAAAACAAAATTTACCCCAACGTTTATGTAGCGAGGGTTAATATTGCTGGCTTAACAGTTGATCAGGCTGTAAGCTTAATATCACAAAAGGTTGATGACTTTGAACAGCAAGGTGTTAAAATCAATTTAAATAGCCATTCATTTGTTTGGCACAATTTTGTTTATTCCTCTGAGTTAGACTCTGTTTCTCAAACTTTAATTTTTGATATTGAAAAATCTATTGAAGAGGCTTATTTAATGGGACGCGAAGGTAATTTTAAAGATATTTTAACTAAGATAAAGTTATTATTTTCTCCAGAATATTTAAATTTGTCTTTTATAATTAATCAGGATGATATAACTAAAGTGTTAGAAGAAAATTTTATTAAGGTGGAAAATTTTTCTAAAGACGCCGACTTATTAGCTAAAGAAGATTCATATTTAAAAACAATTTCTTTTGAAATCGTGTCAGAAGAGTTTGGCCAAGAGATAGGTATTGATAAGTTTTTGTCTGATTTAAATGATAGAATTAAACTTTTACAGAATCAAGAAATCAATTTAATTTTAGATAGCCGAGAACCAATAATTAAAAAAGAAAATTCTCTAGGAATGGAGTTAGTGGCTGAAGAATTATTGAACTTAGCCCCCTTTAACTTAAATTATTCTAATGATAATAAAATCTTCGAAGTCACAAAGTCAGATTTTGCTAAGTGGCTTAGTTTAAAGCCAGAATATCTTAATGATAAATTTATTGGAGTAAAGATTGGGTTAAGAGAGGAAAGTTTTTATCAATTTTTAGATGAAAAAGTAAAGATCGAAATAGAGCGAGAGCCAGTTTCTCCTAATTTTGAGTTTAGTAATGATAAAGTTACCGTTTTTAATCCCGGAGAAGACGGTTTAAAAATAAACTATGAAAACACCCTTAATATTTTAGAGGAGGCTTTAAATAATAGAAATATGTCCAATTTGCAATTAATAGTAGAAGTGGACCCAGTTGAAAAAGTAGAAAATTTTAATGATATGGGAATTAAAGAAATTATTGGTACTGGTCATTCTAATTTTGCTGGTTCGTCAGTTAATCGTCGCCATAATATAAAGGTGGGAGCTAACAAACTTCATGGCTTAATAATTAAACCAGGGGAAGAATTTTCTTTAGTTGAAGCTTTGGGCGAAACTGATAAAGCGGCCGGCTATCTTCCAGAATTAGTTATCAAGGGAAATAAGACTATTGCTGAGTATGGCGGTGGATTGTGTCAGGTGGCTACAACTTTATTTAGAACAGCTTTAGCTACGGGACTACCTATAACCGAAAGAAGGAATCATTCTTATCGAGTTTCTTATTATGAGCCAGCCGGAACCGATGCTACTATTTATACTCCTCGTCCAGATTTAAAATTTTTAAATGATTCAGAAAATAATATTTTAATTCAAGCTAGATTTGAGGGGACTAATGATATGTATTTTGACTTTTGGGGAACTCCTGATGGTCGAGTTGCTACTACAACTTATCCAGTCATTTATAATATTGTTAGACCTGGACCAACCCAAATTATTGAGACAACAGATTTAGCTCCTGGACAAAGAAAATGTACTGAAAGCGCTCATTCTGGAGCGGAAGCCTATTTTGATTATACAGTTGTTTATAATTCAGGACTAGAAAATGAAAATAAAGTTGAGAATCGATTCTATTCTAAATATGTCCCTTGGAGAGAGGTTTGTTTGGTAGGAGTAGAGCCTAAGACTGAAGAAATTCAAACAGAAAGCAATAATGATGTTTCAGAAATAATACCTGAGACAGAAAATAATAATTCTGAATCTACAGAAAATATTTCTGAAAATGAGTAATAAAAAAAACCGACTTAAACGGGATAGGCAAGAAAATTTCTTTTAGGAATTTTAAAGCAAATGCCTTAGAAACCCTGAAAGAAAATCCCATGCTTGTCGTGCCTGACCCGTTTAAATCGGTTTTTAACTTTTTAAAACATAACTAAGTATTCTAGCATATAAATAAAAGATTGTCAATACCCCTGGAGAAGGAGCAATTTTTATTTAAAAAGGCCTGTAAATTAAGGGGTTTATAAAGATATTGACAAGTTGTTAAAATACCTATAAAATAAAAATACTTTTAGTTTTATCCGGAAGGGATATTTTTTTTGGCCCCTTCGTCTAGTGGTTAGGACATCAGGTTTTCATCCTGACAACGGGGGTTCGATTCCCCCAGGGGTCACAAAAAAAAGAAGTTGATTTAATTCAACTTCTTTTTTTATTTTAAATATCTTTATTTGTTAATTAAGAAATTACAAATATCGCCATCCTTAACAACATAGTCTTTTCCCTCCGTTCTAACTAGTCCTAGCTCCTTGGCTTTAATTTCATTTCCAGCTTCAATAAATTTTTCCCAATTAATAACTTCAGCTCGAACAAAGCCCTTTTCAAAATCAGTGTGAATTTCAGCGGCAGCCTGAGGGGCTTTAATTCCTTTCTTTATAGTCCAAGCTCTAGTTTCATCTTTTCCAGTAGTGAAAAAAGTTTCTAGTCCCAATAATTTATAAGAGGTTGAAATTAATTTATCTAATCCGCTTTGGCTAATATTTAATTCTTGCAGATATTCAACTTGCTCTTCTTCTGGCAGAGAGGCAATTTCTTCTTCCATTTTTACATTGATTTTTATAATTTCTCCATCCCAATTAAAATCGACTTCTTGGTCTGGCTCATCAGAATTTAGGGCGTAAATTATTGGCTTGATAGTCAATAGATTTAGACTTTTTACAAATATTAAATCATCGTCTTTAAAGGTCATTTCTCGAACAGCTTTTCCTTGATCAAGAATGTTTTTAATATTTTCTAAAATTTCTTTTTGTTTTTGGGCCTCTTTATTGTTGCCCTTCAATTCCTTGATAACCTTTTCTAACCTTTTTTCAATAGTTTTTAAGTCGGCAAAAATTAACTCCATATTAATAGTTTCTTGATCGCTAGCAGGGTTAACTTCTCCCTCAACATGAATAATATTGGGATCTTTAAAGTCTCTTATAACTTCACAAATAGCATCGCATTCTCGAATGTGAGAAAGAAATTGATTTCCTAGTCCTTCGCCCTCGTGAGCTCCTTTAACTAGTCCAGCAATATCAGTAAATTCAATGAAGGTAGGAATAATTTTAGCTGGTTGTGATACTTTAGCAATTTTTTCTAGCCTTTCGTCGGGAACTTTAACAACACCAACATTAGGATCGATGGTACAAAAAGGATAATTTGAAGCTTCTACTTTTTTCTTAGTCAAAACGTTAAATAGGGTTGATTTTCCAACGTTGGGTAAACCAACGATTCCAATGGATAAGGCCATAATTTATTTATTAATTAGTTTTATTCATTGTATATTATTTATTTAGAAAATTCAAATGATGCAAACCCTTGACCCTCCGGGGGGGGGTGATATAATTATAATATAAATTAGATATTTAATTAATATAAGCGATTAAATAATATATAATATAAATTAAATAAAATAAATAATATTATATTAATAATTAAATTATATATATCATATATAAATATATATGATATATATAAAAATAATATGAAAAAATCTTTCTCTCCGAGATCCTTGGCTCTCTC
>CAZSNN010000032.1:0-6882 GCA_964608425.1 uncultured Gammaproteobacteria bacterium
GTGGGAAAACTGCTCTTTTTTTCTTGTTAAATCAGATATGATAATTCCTTAACAACAACAAAAAAGCATATCATTTAGATATGCTTTTGTCAATGGGTGGCTTATGTGAGGTATTCAGAACTTTTGATTGGTCAGAGATGATGGTTGATTTAGGAAAATTAAAGGAAGAGTCTAATATATTGAGTTTAGTGAAATAAAAAAAGGGCTGAAAATTTAACCCTAATAATTGCTAGCAGGATTAACCCACTAAGGATTTTAAATAAAAATATCAACCTCTTCATATAAATCACTTTTCATAACATTTTTTAATTCATCTTCAACTAACTTAACCTTGTCGTTTCTATGTTTATAAAAATCATCCCATTTAATTTTTTCCGAAAACATTTTTTTTAAGAAAAGCAAGTATTCTTCTTTGCTTCTTTCTGATAAAAAATCTAAGACATTATTTAAGGGCTCCGCATTATTTATAAACTCATCAAAATTAGCGCCTTTTTTTATAAGCTTCTCCCAGCTATCTTTCATTTTTTGAGATTCATTTTTTATTTCTTCCCAAAAGTCAGCCTTTTCTTTGTTTATTTTTTTTAATTTTATTTTTCCCTTTTTATCCTCTGGCAAATATTTTTTTAAAAAATCCTCTACTGGCATATAGGCAACAACCGACTTATAAGGAGGTTCTCCATCCTGAATAAACTTGTTAAATCTTTTTTGGTCAATATCTCCATTTTTATCTATAAACTGTAGCCAAACCGACATATTATTAGCCGTATCTTCTTTTTGATTTTCTACAACTCTAAATCCCATCTTCTTAGCAATGGGGGTATCCAGAAGCCAAGATTTACCAACTATAGCAACCGCTTCTGGGTTTGAATCAACTATATTTGTGGCTATTATGGCTAAATCACTTTTTATTAGGTCGGCGCCAAGAACTTCATTGTTACTAGAATAAAAGTTATCAATATGAACTTCCATTGCCTTGTCAAAACCATAGAAACCTTCTTTTATTAAATCCTGATACCTACCACCTTCATCATGTTCAATATTTTTTATTTCATTAAATTTAAAAATTTTTGCTTCCTTTTTTTCTTGGTTAAAATCAATTTCTTTTAAATTTTCTGCTTGTAAATATTTTTTTATTTCTTGCTTTTTAAGAATTATAAAATCTAAAATATCATTGATATTTTCTTTTTCTGAATCATAAATATTATCAATTTCTTGATACACTTCTTGAAAAAACATATCAATTTTCTCTTTGTTTTTCAAAAAATCAAACCCTTCTAACTGATTTAGGGATGACATTATCATATTCTCAGTTGGAGTAAAATTTTTCACGCCTTCAGAAAATTTATAATCTGAATTTTTATTCTTTTCTTCTTTAAATTTCTTAACGGCATAAAAAAGAGATATTTGCTCAATTTTTTTAAACAACTCCTTGCCTCTCTCTTTTTTATCTTTTGTTTCTATTTTTAAATCAAAGCTTGATAACTCCTTCATATTTATTTTTATTAAAAATATTTATTTAAACTTAATACCTAGTGTATAGATAATTATAATTAAATATTATCATTAAAATAACAATAATTCAATTAAATAAAATAAGTTCTAACTGCTATATAGGGCACAAAAAAAGACCTAATGAAATTAGACCTTTTATAGCTGGGTGGCTAGAGGGAATCGAACCCTCACTACCGGGACCACAACCCGGCGTTCTAGCCGCTAAACCATAGCCACCATAAATCGAAATTAAATTCGATAAAAATAAATACTATTGTCTTCTTCTTTAATAACCTTTTCTGGTTCTAAATTTTTCATTCTAAAATGATAGCTAATAATCAGCGTTCCTTTTTGGCACTCTTCTTTAAACTTATTTTCTAATCTTTCCATCATCTCGGGGCTCAAAAAACAATAAATAATATTAGCCTCTTTTAAATTAATCTTAAAAATATCTTTTCTAATTATTTTTATTTTACTACCAGAGATAATTATTTGCATCTTTGCTAATAGGTATGGCCACCAAGAATATTCTACTCCAATTAAATTGCTAACATTAAATTTTTGCTCAACCGCCCTTAAAAACCCAGCCTTACCAGCACCTAACTCATAAACCGTCTCTTCCCCACTTAAATCTAATTCTTTTAAAATTGATAAGATAGCATTAAACTTGGTAGAAATAAACGGAGCAAAACCCCTAAAAACAATGTTATAAAATTGAATGGAGGCTAAAATAATTATAATTACTAAAAAAATAGCAATTAAAAGAAAAATATAAAACATAACAAAAGGTTATTTTAAAAAAACGTATCCCCGCTAGGAATCGAACCTAGATATTCAGCTTAGAAGGCTGATGTTCTATCCATTGAACTACAGGGACTCATATAAAATAATTTATCAAACTACAAAGCAAAAGTCAATTTTAAGTTTTTTGTTTTTTATTGAACTTAAAACTACCAAAAATCACCACCAGACATCCAGCAAGAATCAAAAAGTCTGCTAAATTGAACACTGTAAAATATTTTAAATCCAAATAATCAACTACATAAGAAAACTTTACTCTATCTATAAAATTGCTAATAGCGCCAAAGAAGACAGCCAACCAACCCAAAAATTCTATTTTTTGATCTCTTCTTATCAATAAAAATAAATTAACTAAAATTATAAGGACCAAAAACAATAATAATATATTTAAAAAAATTCCTCCAATTGGAATAGAAAAAGATATATATTTATTAGGATAGAAAGTAAAAGTCAGCCAATTATTTATTAAAGAAATGTTTTCATTCAAATTGATAGATAAAAATTTTAAATACCTGTCCAAAACAAAAAACATAGCTATAATAAAAATAACTATGTTTAAGTATTTCTTTTCTTTAAAAAAATTAATCATTTTCTTCTTGAAGTTTGGTTTTACAGTCAATACAAGAACTAGCTGTTGGCCTGGCTATTAATCTTTTTTCTCCTATCTCACCTTTACAATATTTACAAACTCCATAAGTATTGTTTTCAATTCTTTTCAAAGCATCCTCAATTTCTTCAATAGATTTCTCTAACACCTTTTCAGCCATAACAACCGTGGAATACTCACTAATTTCTTGAGCATTCTCATCAGGCTTATCTCCATACTCGGGAAAACTAGCAGTTCTATTATCAGTCTCATGAGGATCTTTTTTAGACAAATCTTGCAAATCTTGCAATAATTGTTGCTTTTTTTGAATTAATTCTTCTTTTATTTTTTCGATACCATTAACCATATTTTTATAATAAAAAATAAACTATTGATTTTTTTATCAATTTTATATATTATATTATAAACAATAAAAATGCTTTTGACAAGGTATAAAATATTTGCTATTATTTTTTTGTTTTAATGGAGCGGTAGTTCAGTTGGTTTAGAACGCCTGCCTGTCACGCAGGAGGTCGCGGGTTCGAGTCCCGTCCGTTCCGCATTTGCGGGTATCGTATAATGGCTTTTATATCAGCCTTCCAAGCTGAGGATGGGGGTTCGATTCCCCCTACCCGCTCACTATACAAAAAAACAGGTTATTTTCCTGTTTTTTTATTATAAAGAAATTTTTATTTTAATTTTACATTATTCTAACTCTTTCTATTTCGTTTATCTTACCGTGTAAAACAATATTTTCAATATTATAAGTTCCCATCTTGGGTGCATTTAAAAAACCACTCATAGCCGCCTCAGCCAACCACCCTGATTTTAAAAAGTCAAACAACCACTCATCAACGTGCTCCGGATTTTTACTATCAACTCCGGCCCCAATACCTAAAAGCCATCTCCTATTATAATGTTCCTGAGAACCAATAGGCTCTGCCATTATAATAGGAAGCCCTAGACCGCTATAAAAACTGAGTTCTGACGGCTTAGTCCATAAAATATCTGTAGTTCTTAAAATAGCATTAAACTCTTTGAAATACTCCATTTTATCGCTATTATATAAAAGCTTTACATTTTTATTATCATATAAAAAATTTTCCTTTAAAACCTTAGAAAAAAAATTATAAACATCTAAGCGAGATCCAGCCACCAAATTAATCCTTAGTTTTCCCTCCTCAATTTTATGTTTTAATTTTTCTAAAATAATCTTTCCTAATTTTCTTTGAGCACCGGCCCCACCAACAGCGAAAGTGAGTGTTAAAACCCTGTCAGCACCATCTATCTTTTCTTTTGGACACAAATACCCCTCTATTAGTTTTTTATATTTATTCCTATAAGCTTCAAAAGGATCTAACACGGCTAGTCTTTTTATTAAATCCTCTTTTAAAACACCTTGATTGTCTCCAATATTTTCTTTTGGCAAGGGAAACCCCGTAACATATATATTGCCCTCCTTAACTCCATATAGCTGCAACCTCTCCTTTACTCTCTGATTGGGAACTAAATACTTAGTGTTACTATTTTGGGGCTTTAAGGGAGCCCAGGCTCGAGAAATGTCAGCATCGCAAATGATACAATAAACCTGCCCCTTATAATTATAATGTTCAGCAAAATATACAGCCGCAAAAAAGGTAGTAACCAAGGGCAATGGATTTTTATTTAGCTCATCAATTAAATTCTTTCCCAGGCCATTTTTTATTTTTTTAAAAAAATGTTTTTGTTGAAAGCTATTTTCAGACAAATCTCTTCGTGGATAAAAAGGATCAATCTTTTGAAAATAATCCATAATGGAAAAAATTGCTCCACCGAAAAAGGGGATGGATTTAAATTTTGAAATTAACTCATACCCTTCCCTGTCCTTTTTCCAAATTTTTTTTTCTTCATCGCTGGCCCCTTTATAATCATTAGCGGTAATAATTCCTCCCTGAGCAACACTCAAAAATGGATAAGCCGCTCTTTGATGTCCATATCCCATGTCGACTGAGACTAAATAAAATTTTTTATCACTTGTTGGCATTGTGTTATATTTATAGATAAAATTTAATAAGAAATTAACACTTTTTCCACCATTTTATTTTGGCTAATGTTAGCAAAAAAACACACCACAAAAACCCATTTGTCCACAAAAATATGGACAAATAATTTTTAAAATCAGAAAGGTAAATATAGCTTTGAAAAGGTGTTAAAGAAATGATGTGGACCTAATGGGACTCGAACCCATGACCTCTTGCATGCCATGCAAGCGCTCTAGCCAACTGAGCTATAGGCCCAAAAATGTTTTCAAATAAATTATATAATAAATTAAATAAAAAAACAAATTTTAAAAGTGTTCCCACCACGAATCGAACGTGGATCTAGAACTTAGGAGGTTCTTGTTTTATCCATTAAACTATGGGAACTAAATAAATTTATTATTATAAATAATAAATCATAATCTAAAAAAATACAACCTCCTTAAAAAAATTTTTGACAAAAAGCAAATATTGCCCTAAAATTATATTATAATAATTAGCTAGCCTATAATAAAAATTAAACAAAAAACTATGTTTAAAAAAAATGAAAAATTAACTGACTTTAATGAAGCTGAAACTATCATTGGAGAATCAGTTCAGGTAAAGGGCCATTTTGAAAATAATGGCAACGTTATAATAAACGGATCTCTTGATGGTGAAATAAAAACCAAGGGAGCCATCTTAGTAGGAGAAAAAGCTAAAATAACCGCAAATGTTGAAGCTGAAGAGATGATTGTTAAAGGCAATATTAATGGAAACTTAAAAATTTATGGATATTTAGCAATTGGGGAATCAGCCAAAATATTTGGAGATATAGAATGTCTACAGATCTCAATAGAAAAAGGGGCTGAAATAAACGGACAAGTCTCTATAAATAACAAAAATAACAAAGATAGTCTTTCCCTAAAAAAAGAGGAAAACAATATTGTTGAATAAAAAAACATAAGACAAGCTATGAATATTTTTTTATATGACGAGCTTACAGATAAATATAAAAAGAAAATAAAGAAGATCGAAGAAGAACTAAACAGACTAAATCTTCAGGGAAAAATACTTTATCTAAAAAACGTCAAAAACTTAAAAGAAACATTATTGGAAGAAATAAATAATGGAGCTAAAACAATCATTTCAGTTGGAAACAATCTAACAATAAATAACGTTGTTAATATTTTGGCTAATATTAGTGAAAATATTCCAGTTTCTTTAATTCCTATAGGCTCGAACAACTCTATAGCTGAATCAATGGGGATATTTAATGAAAAAGAGGCCTGCTTCATTCTATCCAGCAGAAGAATAGAGAATATTATGTTAGCCCAGGCTAACAATAAATTTTTTATAGAAAATAGCTATATTAAAAATAAAGGATCAAGAATTTATATCAATAACTCCTTTAAGATATTGACCGAAAAGTCTGGCAACTCCTTCTTTTACAATATACCTCCAAAAAAATATTTAAAAAAGGATTCGGTTAACCCAAAAGACAAATTAATACACCTATATATAAGAACTGGTCTAAAAAATGAAACCCATCTTTCAGGAGAAAATATAGAAATAAAAAATGAAAAAGAATACCTAATATTAGATAGTTCTATACAAGAAGCCCTACCAGCAACAATAAAAATATCAAATAAATCAATCCCTTTTATAGTAGGAAAAGAAAGATCCTTCGAATAATAATTTATTCATCTTGATAATACAAAAATAAAAAATGTTCTACGTAGAACATTTTTTATTTTAACCTATTTTAATAATATCTACCACAACTAACATAAAAACATATTTAAAAATTCTTTAAAAACAAGTCTATCTAGATAAGCCATTCTTTAAATTGTTCTACGTAGAACAATTTAAAGAATGGCCCTTCTCTTAATAAATAAGATTATTAGCTAAAAAAAGAAATTGTTCTACGCAGAACAATTTCTTTTAATATTATAAAATAGGCCAGCACTAAGTGCTGGCTTTTTTAATAGCTTCCTGAAAAACTCA
>CAZSNN010000033.1:0-6711 GCA_964608425.1 uncultured Gammaproteobacteria bacterium
GGCTTTATCAGGAATCTTGCAAGAATAGTGTCTAATGAAATGGGTACCTTCCATTTTAACAAAATCTCCATGCACCTTATGTCTATAATTGCATATTTATTTGGAAAAACAATTGTTAAAATAGCAGAAGCGGTTGGAATACCAACCCCCTTCATAGAACATAATATATTTATTTTTTCTTTTTCATCCTTTTCTAAAAATGCCTTTTTTGTTATTTTTTCAACTATTTTTTTATTTTTAATATAGTTAGGTTTTTGACGTGATGATTTCCACATGCAAATCCTATAAAATTCTTCAAATTTTATATAACCTCTTTTTTTAATTTGAGGACCTAAAATGTCAAAAAGATAATCTTCTAAACTGTATAATTTTAAATATTTTTTTAAATCTATTTTCATTTTATAAGTTAATTGATTTATTTAAACTCTTTAATAATTCTTTCAATTTGAGAAAAATTATTATCACTACATTTGAAGAAATTGATGATAATTTTAAAAATATTTTGATGTAACCACCCTTATTTTTATTTTTTGACCACTTATCTCAACCTTATTGTTATTTTGTTTTTTAGAAAATTTTCTTCTTCTAACAATAACTATATCAATTGGACTATTAACCGGATTATCAGAAGATCTTTTTGCTAAATTATCAGCTTTTTTATTTTCCTCACTTTTATCATGACCCTTAACATGCTTAATATCGACAGAGCATTTTGTGTCCTTTATAGATCTAATTAAATCCTTCCATAAACTATAGTTATCTATTGGTCTGCCATATCTATTATTACCACCACTTGGCATCCATTCATAAACGGCTCTTTTATAATTATCACAAACATAAGAAGAATCTGTATAAATAACTATTCGACTCCACTCTTTTTTAAACTTCAAGCTTTGTTTTAGAGCCTCGGAGCAAGCCTTTAGCTCCATCTGATTATTTGTAGTATTTTTATATCCGTATGGGCAAAATTCAATATTTTCTAAATTTAAAAACTCTGGAAAAACAAACAAAAAACCAAATCCTCCTTTTCTTTTTTGAAGAAGATAGCACGAGCCATCAGTAAAAATATTTAAAGCATTGCTATCCAGTATCATTTAAATAAATAATCTAATAATTATTTTTTATATTATTATATTTTTCTAAAATACTTATGCCATCCATATACAAAGACTCTAGTCTAGATAATTCCTCTTTTAAGTTGCCAGGCATTTTTTCACTAAAAACCTCTCTTGCCACTACCCCTAAATCATCAATATTTAAGCCCTTATCATTATTAATATAAGCCTCAACAATAAAATCAAAGAATCTTTTATTATCTGACTCATTACCAGAACTCCAAGTTGAGCGATTAAAAAAACTTGATAAAATTTTCTTTGTTTCTTCTTTCATAATATTAAAATTAATTGTAAAAACTAATATTTTCTTATTTAAAGACGTCAATTAATTCTCTAAAAGATTTAGGCTTAAATCTATCCCAATCCTCCTGTTTCACATAAAGCATTTTATATTCAATTTTCCCCTGTCTTTCACTTGCATCTTTACACCACTGCTCTAGTCTTTTTATTTTTTCAACATCATCTAAATCCTCCCTTCCTTTTGTTTCAACTATATAAATAAGCTTGCTATTTAATTTTACAAAAAAATCCGGATAATAACTTGAAATCGCTCCACTAGCATTTTTATAGTCAATTTTAAAATGAATTTCTAAATAATTTTTAGCAAAAGAAACAACATCATTGGCTTTTTCTAAAAAATCAGCAAATTCTAATTCAAATTGACTGTCACCAACTATTTTATTAAAAACACTTTTTTTAGGAAGTAAATAAGCTTTATCAGTGACAACAAAAGGCCTAGCACTACTTACTTTTATAAAATTTTTAATCTCAGTATCGCCAACATCCTGAACTGTTAAATTATTTATTTCCTTTTTAAAGGTTTCTACTATAGTTTTAACTGCTTCTAACTCTGATAAATTTCTCAATACATTAGAATTGTTCAAATCAATTTCTTTTTTAAAAAGATTTTTAGTAATAAATTCTTTTACCTTGCCAAATAAAATATCATAACAACCAAAAAGTCTTAATTCCTTCATTATTCTTTGAACAAAAAAACCAACGACACTCTGATAATTAGGGTCAATTGAACTATTTAATATTGTAGTGTGATGAGTTTTATCTTCAATGACTTCTTTAAAAATAATTTCTTTTTGCTCGTCTTCAGAAAAATGCTTTTCATTTATTTTTTCGTTTTTAAATTTAGAAACATCCAATAAACTTAAATTTTTATATTCTCTTTGAATTCTTGGCGTTAATACTGGTAATTCAATATCTAAACTCTCAATATCCTTTTTAACATTTTCATTGTCTATCTCAATAACAGTAGGAGTAATTGGGGATCCACTTCTGTCCATTTTTCTTTTTTCTAATTCAACTCCCTCTGCTTTAATTGATTCAACAAAATCCATAAAAGCTGGTGTACCAATAATACTGACATATTCTTCAATATCTTGACCAAAAAACATTCTACGCAAACCTCTACCAAGAGTTTGCTCTGGAAGTATTTTTGAATCCGCGGCATAAGGTCTTAAACCAACAATTGTAGTAACATTCTTTACGTCCCAACCCTCTTTCAACATTAATACCGAAACTATAACTTTATATGGATTTTCCATGCTGTCAATTTCATTAGCTCTTTTTCTTAATTCTTGTAATTCCTTCTCTTTTTTTCCTGAAACCGTTTCTGATATTTCGCCACTCTTGTTAGTATGAATAGTTAAAACTGCGCCTTTTAATTTTGGATAATTTTTTTCTAAAAACTCAGCTACATCGTCACAGTTTTTAGTATCGTCTGTCATTATGAAAAGAATTGATTTTTTACCAGTTGGTTCTAATTCTTTATAAGTTTTATCCCATTCCTCAACACCGAGTCTAATAAAATCTTCATACTTCTCAGCAAAAAGAGAGCTTTGTTTTTCTTGTAACTTAGCCCTACTAGGCTCATCTGGTAAAACTGGATTCTTAACAACCCCTTGATGAATAGCTTCTACCAAGGGATAATCACAGACAGTCTGAACAAAAATCTCTCCCCTGTTATTTTTAGGAGTAGCCGTTACATCAATTTGTAAGGCTATTTTTTTACCTTTTTGTAATAATTTATTATTTATATCTTCAATTGATTTAAACCAGGCCATTTTAGGATCATGAATATGATGAGCCTCATCATTTATAACCATAAGCTCGTCGATGTCTCTGACAATTTCTCCTAGATCTATTTTTGAATCATTAGTTTTACCAACCACTTTTCCTCCTAAAAAATAATCCGATACATCCTCATCATTAAAGCTGGAGTCATTAACATTTCCTTCGTAAACCCTATGGATATTAGTTAAAAAAATATTACCTGTTTTAGATATTGTCCCAACTTCATCCTGTAAATGTAGCTTAATTTGGAAATCGTCGCTCCAGTTTTGTCCACTATAACCATTGTCGGGCAAAATAGGATCTTCATAAAATATTTTCAAACCTTCAAAATCTGACTTTATTCTATCTAAAACAATAATATTAGGAGTAATTAATAAAAAGTTTTTTGATAATTCTGAATCTTGTTCATAAAGTTTATGAAAATATGACCAAGCCAGCAATAGACTCATCACCTTGGTTTTTCCAGAGCCAGTTGCCATTTTAACAACAAAACGCAACCATTCTTCAGTAAACATATTAGGACTAACTCTTCCTAATTTATCAAACTTAATTAAATCATATTTATTTTTTACACCTTCAACATCATATAACCAGATAACTGTCTCGACAGCTTCTCGCTGAGCATAATAATATTCAAAAGAATTCGCATTACCATCTTTATCATAAATAACATGAGGCTCTTTAAACCACCAATTCAATAAAGACTTAGAAGTTTCACTGGCTCCTTCATAATTTTTGCTTCTCCACTCAGCTATTTTCTCTCTTAGTTCTGGAACAAAAGGAGGGAGCAATTTTTCATACCCCTTTTCCCTTAAATCCTCTTCTGCTGGAAACCATCTTATACTAGGATCTAATATTTGAAATTTATCTCTTGGAAAATCTTTATGTAGTGCCATATTATTTCTTAAAAAATCTCTTAAACCAACACTGATCTATGTAATTAATTGTTAGCTCCATTTCATTGTACAAATTTTTATGTTCTTCACTTCTTGAGTCTAACCATCCTTTTAATATTCTTTTAGTGACAGGAAAATACCTTGGATATTTCCTTAATTCATAAACTATGGCTATTTGTCTATATAATTTTATAGCTTCTCCTGGAGTATCTGATTGATTAAGTTTTTTTATTAAAGAATGATAATTTTTGAAATTCCATTCTTTTTGATATTTACAATATTGCCAAATACCAGCAATTAAAACTACAATAATAGTAACACTGCCAGTATTAGACCCTAAAAAATTATAAATTTCATTAAAAAAATTTAACATAAATTTAAATATTAATTTCTATAACCTTTGTGGTATCATTTCCAAAAATATCAATAACCTTAACAGCAACTTTTGTTTTTCCTTTTGGCATTTCTTTAAAAACTGAAGATAATTCTAAGGTTCTATCTTTTTTAGTTCTAAAAGATTGCCACTCATTTTCAAATATATATGATCCAGTCCATTGATCTTTTTCTTCTCCCGTTTTTTCATCAAGTACTCTAATAAACTCTTTTTTACTTTCAAAATTAAAATCAACTGACCAATAATCAATCCAGTCCGTCCATTTTTTTGTTAAAACTTCTTTTTCAATCAAATCCGTATCTTTATCTTTGAAAATTTTAATAACTTGACCATCCTCGATAACAACCTTGCTGCCGCCAGATTTTAATTTTTCTTCAACCTCTCCAGTATTATCCTGATTATAAAAAACGCTAAAATCTGCTAGTTCAATGGCCACCTCTTTTACATTCCCTCGACCACGAACAATGGGCTTTATTTCAATATAAGCAACATCGTAAAATTTAACTTGCCCTTTCTCTATAGCCTTTTTATCAAAAACCTCTCTCGGAATTACTCTAAACTGAATATCAAATCCTTGCTTTTTAGCTTCTTCAAAATCTAAGCCCATCTCATAGTCAAAACCTAAAACATCAACCTTGGTGATTCCCTTTTCCCTGCATTCAGTTATAATATTTTGCAAAAAATTACTAGTTATTGGTGTGTCAATTTGACCAACAGCAACTAAGCGATCTCTTTTTTTGCCAACAAAAATGTTAAAAGAATTTACCGGCTCAGCCTTATAAGCTGACAAAATTAACTTTATAAATTCTTTTTCCTTTTTTTCTTTTTGTAATCTTTTTTCTTCTTCCCTTAGATTTTCATTTACTTCCAAAAACTTCTCTCTCTCATATTTACCAATATTTAAAATTTCAAAAGCCCTAAAATCTTTACCATCTTTCTTTAACTCCCTCTGCACTCCAATCATTCTTTTTCTAGCAGTATGAATTGAAAATTTTCCCAAATCTGTTCCAATCCATTTTCTATCAAGCAATTCTGAATTATATAACAAACTACCAGATCCACAGAAAAAATCAGCAATAAGATCTCCACTATTTGTAGAAGTTTTTATTATCCTTTGCAATAATTTATTTGGTTTTTCGGTTGGATAACCAGTTCTTTCTACGCCATCAACTCTTAGTCTAGCGGCGACAGCAAACTCCCACCAATCTTCTGGTATCTTCCCCTTATTTGTATAATCAGAGCTGTCATCCATATTCATTCCTGAACCAAAGCCTCCAGCATGAACCTCTGACTCCATACGAACATCATCTCCATTGAATATCCAATTATTTGATTTTGTATACCAAAATATATTATCATGTTTTCTGTTGAACTGTTTCATTCCTGGTGAACCGGGCCCCGTATAAGCCCAAACAATTTCATTTCTAAAATTATTCTTACCAAAAACTTCATCCAGTACCATTCTCATGCAACCAGAAAGCCTCCAATCACAATGCACATAAATACTTCCATCATCAGCCAATAAACCATGGATTAATTTGAGTCTTTCATAAATCATAGAAATAAAACTATCAGCCCCTTTACCCCAAGTATCACGATAAGCAATCTCTTCAATAACCGATGGTTTTTTAGTAAAACTTTCTTCACCAATTTCAATATTCATAGAAAAATCCGCCCCTACATCAAAAGGTGGATCAATATAAACCAACTTTAGTCCACCCTCTGCTTCAATTTGCTTTCTAAGTGGACCATTTTTAAGTGATGATAAAATTAATTTATTATCTCCCCAAATTAATTTATTTGTCCATCCCTGAATTTGTCTACCTGAAGTATCAAAAAGAGAGCTTTGAAGATTAATTTTATTTTCACTTCTCGGCTCGTCAATATGTTCTATTGTTTGAAAAGGCAATACTATATTTTCAACTTCATCCGTTTTTCCGTTCCATAGAAGCTCAACCTCTCTGCTGTCATCAAAAAGTAAAAAACGATACTTCTCCGGAAGAGGTTTGCCTTGTTCTAGATATTTAACAATATCCCTCTTCTCATTGTCTGTTAACTTGAGTTTATTATTCATAAAATTAGCCAAAATTTTAACAAAATAATTTTTATAAACTATATCTACTTTATACCATTTTAAGCTAAAAGTAAAGAAAAAATAAAATTAAATTATCTCCTGTTTATCTACAATTTATCTCTGGACTTCTCCCCCCTTATCCGTCAT
>CAZSNN010000034.1:0-5989 GCA_964608425.1 uncultured Gammaproteobacteria bacterium
ATTGCCATTATTGGTATTTTAGCAACTTTAGCGGTGGTCTCTTTACAACAAGCTAGAAAAAGTGCTCGTGATGCCAAGAGAATAGCTGATGTTAAACAAATGCAAACTGCTTTGGAATTATACTTTAATGATTGGCAAGAATATCCAGTTTCTGTTTCAGAGTCCATTGCTGCTACTGGGACTACTTATATGGCAATTTTACCAACAGCTCCAAGTCCGCCTGATGGATCCTGCGGTTCTGCTAATAACGAATATTTATACATGGCGACTGGAACTGACAATGGATCATATATTTTGTCATTTTGTTTAGGAGGACAAACGGGGGGATTGAGTGGAGATGAAAAATGTGCTCATCCTGGAGGAGTATCGAGTGAAGGTTGCTTTGATTTATTCCCATAATATTTTATTGAGTTTAAAGATATATAAAAATCGACTATATAGTAGTCGATTTTTTGTGCGCCGTAAAGGGTTCGAACCTTTGACCTTCTCCTTAAGAGGGAGCTGCTCTACCAGCTGAGCTAACAGCGCTTTGAGTGGCTGAGGAGGGGATCGAACCCTCGACCTTAGCGTTATGAGTGCTACGCTCTAACCATCTGAGCTACCCAGCCAATTAAATTGTTTTAGTGTGCCCAGTAGGATTTGAACCCACAACCTTCTGGTCCGAAGCCAGACGCTCTATCCAGTTGAGCTATAGGCACAACATAAAATTTAATATTTTATGTTTTTTATTATAATTGAAAAAAATATTTTTAGCAACACTTTATTTTTTTAGAGCATCTTTAAGTTTTTTCCCAGCCTTAAATTTAGCGACCCTAACAGCCGGTATTTTTATTCTTTCTTGCGGATTTCTTGGATTGACTCCAGCGCGAGCATAGCGATCTTTTGACATAAAGGCGCCGAATCCTGTTAGCTTTACAGTTTGCCCAGCCTTAACCTTCTCTATAATAACATCAATTAAGGATTTGATTATTTTTTCAACTTGTTTTTTATTTGTTCCAGTATTATTTTTATTAGCTATAATTTCGGCTAATTCTTTAGGATTAATAAATTTTTTATCTGGCATATTCAATGACTCTTAATTCTCTTATAATATTAACCTTAATTTCTCCTGGATATTTTAATTCTTGTTCTATTTTTTTAGCAATTTCTCTGGCTATTTCGTAAGATTTTAAATCATCTATTTTTTCAGGAGAAATAAATATTCTAACTTCACGTCCTGCTTGTATAGCATAACTTTTTTCAACTCCATCAAAAGAGTTAGCAATTCTTTCTAATTCTTCTAAGCGGTGAATATAATTTTCATAAGAATCATGACGAGCTCCTGGTCGAGCTGATGAAATAGCGTCAGCTGTTTTTACGATAATTGATAACAAGGTTTTAGGATTATCATCGTGATGAGTCTCAACTGGAGCAATAATTTCCTCAGGCATATTAAATTTCTTCAAAATATCTCGACCGATTTCAGTGTGATTTCCTTGTATTTCGTGATCGACGGCTTTTCCGATATCATGCAAAAGACCAGCCTTTTTAGCCATATTAGCGTCAGCTCCTAGCTCTCGAGCTAACATTCCTGATAAATGGGCTACTTCAATAGAGTGTTCTAGGGCGTTTTGTCCATAACTAGTTCTGTATTTTAATCTTCCAATAATTTGAGTTAATTTTGGATCAAAACCAGCTACACCTAATTCATAAACAGCCTCATCTCCAGCTTTTTTGATATCAGTTGAAAGTTCAACTTTGGCTTTATTAACGGCGTCTTCTATTTTAGTGGGGTGGATTCTTCCATCCTTGATTAAATATTCCAAAGCTCTTTTGGCCACATGTCTTCTAATCAAAGAGAAGCCTGAGATAGTAATAGCATTTGGCGTATCATCAACAATTATCTCTACGCCAGTCATTTGTTCGATTGATTTGATGTTTCGTCCCTCTCTTCCAATAATTCTTCCTTTCATTTCATCACTAGGAAGATCAACGGTGGTAGTTGTTAGATCGGCAGTATAGTTTGGCGCTAATCTTTGAATTACAAAAGCTAGCATATCCATAGCCTTTTCTTTTATTACTTCATCAGACTCATTTTTTAATTTAGTAATTCTAGCTAAAAGATCCTCACTATTTTTTTCTTCAATATTTTTTAATAAAATTTCTCTAGCTTGTTCAGGAGTCAATTTAGCAAAATCTTCTAATTTTTTAATTTGTTCTTCTTTTATTTCTTTTATTTTTTCTTTGATTTCTTGAACCTCATTAACTTTATCGTATAATTTTTGCTGTTTTTCTTCCAGGGCTAATAATTTTTGAGAAAAAGCAGTTTCTCTTTCCTCTAAACGTCTTTGTAGGCTATTGATTTCTTGACGACGACTAGATTCTTCCTTCTTTGCTTCCTCAATAATTTTCAGGGCCTTTTCTTGGGCCTCTAATTCATATTTTTTTTGTTTAGTTTTGGCTTCATTTAGTATTTTTTCAGCTTTATTTTCAGCTCCCTCTATTTTGGAAGCTGACATTTTTTTGTAATACAAATAACCACCGAAAAAACCAGCAATAGCTAGGGCTACGTAAATAGCATAGTTCATATTTTTTTTATTTTGTTTTTGAGGTTAATAAAACGACAAAATTATACCAATTTATTTGGTAAAATTTGAGAAATTAAACAAAAAATGCTTTTTTTACTTTTATTTTTTGAATATTTTAAGTTTTTATCAAAAGTAGTCATTATAATTATCTCCCAAAAACAGGCTTTAATTTTAAATTATTTTCCGTAATTATAGCTTAACATAAGATTTTTTCTTTGTAAAGATGAGAAAAATGGTCATTTTTTTGATTATTTATGGAATTTGTATTATAATACTAAGGTAATATTATTATTAATTTTTTAATAAATATGGAAAAAAATAAAAAACTTAGCTTTCGAAATATTGTTCTAATTGTTTTTTTAGCTGCAATAATTGTTTCTTTTTTGTTTTTGAAAATTAAAGATTTTAAGGTTGGTAAAAAAATTGACTTAGATACAAATTATTTAACACAATTACCTTCCTCGGGTATTTTTGATCAGAATAATAAGGGGTTGATTAAAAAGTTTGGCTCTTATCAAGAGTTACAAGAATTTATTTCTGATAAACAAAATAATTCTGAAATGACAAATTATTTTAGGGACGGTTTAGAAAAACAATCTATGGCCGTTGATGAATTGGCTACTGGACTAGGAAGCTCTGAGAATAATTCGGTTGATTTTTCGGAGACCAATATTCAGGTTGAGGGGGTTGACGAGGCTGATATTATTAAAACTGACGGAAAATATATCTACGCAGTGGTCGAAAAGGATTTGTATATCGCCGAAGCTTATCCAACAGAAGGTGCTAAATTGATTAAAAAAATAAGTTTTGAAGATTACTTAACTGATATTTATGTTAAAGATGGAAAATTGGTAGCTTTCGGCAATATTTCCGATTTCGCTGTTTTTGAGAAAATGATATCTAGTTCTAGAATTTGGCCCGGACCTTATAATAATCAAGTTTTTTTACAGGTTTTTGATATTTCTGACGTAGAAAATCCTGTTAAGGAAAAAGATTTTAAAATTGAAGGAAATTATTTTAATTCTCGTTTGATTGGTGATCATCTTTATTTTATTGTTAATAATTATAGTCTGTCAGCTGAATCTTTGCCTAGGGTTTTTTATCAAGAAGAAGAATTAAGCTTTGATTGCCAGGGTGGCGTTAAGTGTCTTAATCCTGATATTTATTATTTTGATACAGCCTATAATAGTTTTAATTTTTCTTCTATTTTTTCATTGAATCTATTCGATAGCGAAGAAGATTTTAAAAGTAGTTATTATCTATTGCCAGCTGGTCAGAATATGTATGTTTCACCCAATAATATTTATTTATCTTACACTAAGTATTTAAATGAATATGAAATAGAATCAGAAGTTCTTCTGGATTTGATTTATTCTCGTTTGAGTGAAAAAGATCGACAAGTAATTGAAGAAATTAAAAATGTCTCTGACAAAATATTAAGCCCCACAGAAAAAAAATATAAAATTAGAAATATATTAGATATTTATATTTCCTTACTAACTACTCCCGAACAGGAGTCTTTGGAGCTAGACATGGTCTCTGCCATTAAAGAGAGATATCCAAATCTAGAAAATGAGATTGAGTCAACTATTTTATATAAACTTTCAGTTTTTAACGGAGTAGTTGAGCCTATGGTGGAGGGTTCTGTCCCGGGTTCCTTATTGAATCAATTTTCCATGGATGAATATAATAGTTATTTTCGAGTAGCGACTACTAAAAATGTTAATTGGTCTAAATATTCTAATTCTCAGGAATCATCCAATAATGTTTATATGTTGGATGGAAATATGCAAATAATTGGTAGCTTAGAAAATATGGCCCCTGGAGAAAGAATTTATTCAGTCCGATTTTTGGGAGACAAGGGGTATGTAGTAACTTTTGAACAGGTTGATCCTTTATTTTCTTTGGACTTGGGCAATCCTTATAGCCCAACAATTTCAGGGGAGTTAAAAATTCCAGGATTTTCTAATTATTTACATCCCTATGGAAATGATAAATTAATTGGTTTTGGCCAAGATACCGAGATTGTAGATGACAGGGTTATTACTAAGGGATTAAAGTTGTCCTTATTTGATGTCTCTCAAGGAGTGCCAGCAGAATTAGACTCTTATATTATTGGAGATTCGGGCAGTGAATCAATTGCCCTGTATGATCATCACGCCTTTCTTTTCTCAGCTAATAAAAATATTTTAGCTGTTCCGGTAGTTTTAAGAGATAATTCGACTAATGATTATTGGGGCCGAGTAACCTTTAACGGTTTTATGATTTTTGAAATTATTGACAATAAATTTCAGTTAAAAGGGGAAATTACTCATCTAAATGAGGATATTACTGATTTTGATAAGTTTATGAATTATTCAGCTAAAAGATCTTTATATATTGAAGATAATTTTTATTCCTTTTCTAATAAATTGATAAAAATAAATAATTTAGTTGATTTGTCAGATATTAAATCAATCGAATTAAAATAAAAAACATAAATATGTCCATCATGGCTTTTTCCAGAAAGAAAATTTTTTTATTTCATCTATTGTTTTTTCTATTAATTATTTCTGCTTTTATTTGGTCTAAATCTTTTTATTGGATTCTAATATCTTTTAATATTTTATTTTTATTTTATTTTCTTAGATTTAAAAAAATAATTTTAGAAAAAAAAGATTATTGGCTCTTTATTCTTCCAGGGCTTTTTATAAATAGCTTGGTGTTTTATTTGTCTTTATTGATTTCTAAATTTTATATCATCCTGTTTTTGATTTTCGGGCTGTCTATTAGTTTCTATTATTTTTGTAGCCTAAGAAAAAGATTTTTTAGAAAAAACACATTAGGATCTGATGGTCTTTCTATTTGGTCAGATGTTTTAAGTTTCTTGTTCTTATTTCTGTCAGCTTCATTTTTTTATGGACTGACTTATTTTTTAAATATTGGTAATTGGATATTATTTTTGGGCATTTTTTTCGTATTATTAGTGTCTTCTTGGCAAAATATTTTTCTTGTTAAAGAAAATATTAAATCAACTATTTTTTTTGGTTCTTTATTTTTATTTTCAGTTTTACCATTGGCCTGGATTCTGTTTTTTTTGCCTTTTAATTATAATATTCTTGGATTATTGTTGTCATTGTGCTATTATTTAGGACTAAGTTTGATCAGATTTTATTTGACTAAGAGTTTAACTATAAAAAAAATAAAGTATAATTTAATTTTTATTATTTCACTTTTAATCATCACATTGTTGTTGGTTAAGTGGCGTTAAATATTATGAAAAAAATAAAAAAAGATAAAATTAATTTAGTTTTGGGGGTTGTCATTATTTCCTTTTTTCTGGGATTAATCGGTGGTGGATTGGCTTATATTTATTTTAATTCTTGGGGTGGGTCTAATTTATTAGATTCAAATCAGGAAGTTAATTTAAATTCTCCAGAATA
>CAZSNN010000035.1:0-5367 GCA_964608425.1 uncultured Gammaproteobacteria bacterium
TATAGTTCTTTAAAATATTAACCAAACATAATATACTATGACAGAAAAAGTTTCTAGAATCCCTTTAATTGTCAATTATGACAAAGGGATAAAGCGAGCAATCGCCGAAGGTGAATATCGTTTGATAAATAGGGAAATCAATATTGAAGATTTTCCGATTAGGGTACAGGAAACATCCGGAAATGGGAAGATAGAGGTGGTCGCTAGTTTGTTTAATTTTGAAAACAACATTAATAGTCGGCCAGCAATTAAAGAAATGAAAAAAGTTGGTTATAGACCGGCTATTCCTTTGGAATTGTTAGCCCTGGGAGCAATTTATCCAGAACTTCAAAAGGAGATGACAATTATCGGCCTTGGGGAGCCTATTTGTGTCAACAAAATTTATCCCAGGGTTCTTTCTCTGGATGTTCTTACGAATTTTCGTCGATTAGATTTATTGTACTTTAATTATGTTTGGAGTCCCCAGGATTACTTCCTTGGGATTCTGGAAGAATAAAAAAATGGTCGCATGTAAAAGTGCGGCCTTTTTCTTTTCTTAAATTTTTATGATAGAATATCAGTAGCTCACAATTTAAATAAAAAATTATGAAAAAATCAAAATTAATTTTACAAGCAATTCTTCATTCCTTGGGAATATTTGTTTATATTCTTCTTTTAGCCACTTTTATGAATAGGGCTAGTGATTGGTTTGGTCAAGATGATCGAGGAGTGGTTGCTCCTATAATCTTCTTATTAATATTTATTCTCTCAGCCTTAATTACTGGTGGACTAGCTTTAGCTAAGCCCGTAATGCTCTATATTGATGGACATAAAAAAGATGGAGTTAAATTATTGATTTGGACTGGATTAAGTATTTTTGTTCTTATTCTTTTGACTTTATCAGTTTTATTCATTTTGAATAAGTAAAATAGATAACAATGGGCTTAATTGATAATAAAAATATATATTTAGGAATTTCAGAAAAAGAAGATGGTTCTATGAAAGATTCTTTGAAAAATCGTTTGTCATTTTTGAAAAAGATAGGATTAGATGATAAAATTATTATTTCGGCAGGACTAATTCATGGTAACAAGGTTTCTATTATTGATAATATTTATGAGAGCCAATCAATCGAGAACTGTGACGCTCTAATTACTAGTCGAGATGATGTTTTATTAACTATTACAGTGGCTGATTGTTTGCCTATCTATTTTTTTGATAGAAATAAAAAAATAATAGCCCTAGCTCATGCTGGTTGGCGAGGGGTGTATTTAAAAATAGTTTTAGAAGTAATTAATACCTTTGTAAACCATTATAATTCCAATTTAAATGATTTAGAAGTCTTTATTGGACCTCATATTAGAAATTGTCATTTTGAAATTCAAGAAGATATTTTAAACCAATTTAATGAACTTGATATTTTGAGGAGGGATAATAAGATATTTGTTGATTTATCTAAATCAGTTGGGCGTCAATTAATTGAATTAGGAATTAATGAAAAAAATATTAATATTAGCAATGAATGTACTTATTGTTTGGATAATAAATATTTTTCTTATCGACGTGATAGATTGTCAGGTTTAAAAACGATGTTAGCCTATTTGGGGCAAAAATAGTAATATTTTCTAATTTGACTATATTTTTTATTTATGTTATAATTTCATTAAATTATTAAATTTAATAATCAAATGAAATATCAAGATTTTAAAAATATTATTAATAAACCTTATTTTAGTATTTTAGATATTTATATTCAAAAACTAAATGTTTATAGTTATCAAATTTCGTATTGGCAGAAAAATGGCTATATAAGTAAGTTAAAAAAAGGATTTTATTATTTTAATGATCAAGTTGAAAATATTAATGCCAAAGAAATATCTTTTTTTATTTATCAACCTAGTTATATTAGTTTAGAGTCAGCTCTAAGTGTTTATGGAATAATTCCAGAAATGGTCTATTCTAACACCGCTGTAACCACCAAAGCTAATCGTAAAATTATTAATTCTTTTGGAAATTTTTCTTATCGTCATATTCATCCTCGATTATTTTTTGGTTATGATTCTGTGAATACAAAAAATGGAAAATATTTGATAGCTGAGCCGGAAAAAGCTTTGTTGGACTATTTTTACCTTAATTTAGGGCAGATAAATAATATATTAGACCTAGAGAGTTTGAGATTTAATCTTTTAGAAATTAAAAAGATGGATAGAGTTAAATTGAGTAAGTATTTAAAAGAGTTTGATATAAAAAAATTGGATAAAATGATTAATCTTTTATTAACCTTATGTTAACTTTTGAACAATTAAAAAAAGAATATTCGGGAGTAGAATTGGCTTATCCTAAAAATATTTTGGTTGAATATTTACAATATGAATTATTGGATTCGATTTATAAACAAAAAAAGTCTTCCCATTTAATTTTTATTGGAGGTACGGCTATTCGTATAGTTCATAATGGCAATCGCTTCTCAGAGGATTTGGATTTTGATAATCATGGTTTGTCTTTTTCTGATTTTTCTGGATTGATGCAAGAAGTTGTTAAGGACATGGAGCTAAAAGGATTTATTATAGAGTTTAGGTTTGTTGAAAAAGGTGCTTTTCATTGTTATATTAAATTTCCTAAATTATTGCTTGATAATAATTTAAGTAATTTAGAAAGCGAAAAAATTTTAGTCAGAATTGATACGGTTAAGAGAAAAAAAATATTTCCCACGGAGGTATTTGTTTTAAACAAATTTAATGTTTATCGAAATATTTTGGTTAATCCGATAGATATTGCTTTATCTCAAAAATTAATGACAATAATTGGTCGTCCACGAAAAAAAGGTAGAGACTTTTATGATATTAGTTATCTTTACGGGAAAACAGAACCAAGCTTTTCTTATATTCTAAAAAATTATTCTCTTCAGAAAGATGAATTTTCTAAAAAAATATTAGATATTTGTCGGGGTCTAAATTTTAAAAATTTATCTAAGGATGTTGAGCCTTTTTTAATACAACCAGAGCAGATTAAGAGAGTCGAAGATTTTAATAGTTTTATAAAAAATAAATTAAATTAATTTTTTATTAATATACAAAGAAATGAAAATCGAATTAAATCAAAAAGAGTATAGGAATTTAATTAGAGCGGTGGAGGTAGGAAATTCTGTTTATGGTATTTTGGGTGACTTGGTTGATGGAAAGAGGTATAAGAAGACTAGTCTAGATGTAGAAAACCTACAAAGAAAGCTTTTAAGCTTTGCTCCTGATTTTGATTGTTCGGGGATGGTAGAGAAATATGAAAATAGATTAATTTTAAACGATGAATGGTCTGATAGAATTTCAAATGATTTAGACGAATATGACGAGGAAAATTTTTGGAGTGAGTTAGAGACTGCTCTAGGAAAGAGAGATTTTATGAGAGATATAAGACCCGAGGAGATAGAATATATAAGTAAAAATGATTGGCTTCCGGAAAGGATAAATGATTTTTATCAAAAATGGCAAGATGAATTTGCTAGTAATGGCTTAGATCGTCTGGATATTATTTGGAGAGGGGATTTTAATTAAAAAAGAAATTTGTTAAAATATTGTTAGTTAGTTTTAAAAATTAATTTAAAAAATATGAAAGAAAACAAAGTTTTAGCCGCTTTAGTCTTAGGAATATCCTTGATAATCGGTTTAGCTACTTTTGGCTATCTTTATCAAGAAGCCCAATTAAAAGCCTCGGCTAATGACATACTATCAGTTACTGGCTCAGCTAAAATGCCAGTGGTTTCCGATCAAGCTAAATTGATCATTAATATTTCTCGAATAGCTCCGATTAGTAGTCTTGCCGAAGGTTACGAAGAAATAGCCAGGGATCTTAGTTTGGCCCAAAGTTTATTAAAACAAAAAGGCATTAATGATGACAAAATTATTATTGGTCCAGCTGGAATGTATCAGGTTTACGAATCATATAGTGGGGCAGAGACTCGTTATCAATTAAGCCAGACTATTACTATTCAGGATAGTGATGTTAATAAGATAACTGATATCTCTAAGGAGATTCCTTCTTTAGTGGGTCAGGGAGCCATTATTGCTGTTCAATCTTTAGAATATTATTATTCAAATCTAGCTGAGCTAAGGGTTTCTTTATTGGCCGATGCTGTTAAAGATGCTAAGGCTCGAGCTGAAAAGATTGCTGCTGGAACCGGAAGAGGGATTGGAAATGTTCAGTCAGCTTCTAGCGGAGTGGTTCAAGTATTATCTTCTAACTCTATAGATGTTTCTGATTATGGTTCTTACGATACTTCTAGTATCAATAAAGATATTATGGTTACTGTTAAAGCTTCTTTCCGTTTAGAATAATTTAAACTATTATACTCCATGAATAAACAAAATCTAGCTTGGGATAATGAATATAAAAATCCAAAACTAGTTACTAAAAAAGAAGAGCCTCAGGCTGATACCCTAAGATTTTTTAAATTTCTAAAAAAAGAAAAAAAATTTAGATTAGAAGATAAAAATATTTTAGATTTGGGCTGCGGGACCGGAAGAAATTCTAATTATTTAGCTGCTCGAGGTAACTCCGTTATTGGTTTAGAATTTTCTAAAACAGCCCTAGATTTAGCTATCTTCCGGGCTAAGGAAAATAATTTATCAGTTGATTATCGTTTAACTGATATTGGTCAGCCCTATGATATAAAAGATGCTTCTATGGATGTAGTTTTAGATATTACTTCATCTAATTCTTTGGATGAAAGGGGCAGAGATATTTATTTGCGGGAAGTTTATCGAGTTTTGAGGCCAGAAGGTTATTTCTTTGTTAGAGCTCTATCTAAAGATGGTAATAAAAATGTTAAAAATCTTTTAAAACTATCTCCCGGTCGAGAAAAAGATACTTATATTATCAAAGAAATAGGCTTAACCGAAAGGGTTTTTAGTCGAGATGATTTTATATCTCTCTATTCTAAGTTTTTTAAGATTTTAAAATTAGAGAAAAAGACCAATTATACCAAATTTGATGGACGTGTTTACAAGAGGGATTATTGGATAGCCTATCTTCAAAAATAGTGTTGATTTTACAAATTTAAAAATATAATATAGTATATAGTTATCATTTATTAATTATAATTAATCTTTATAAATATGGCCAAAAGAGATACTGGCGTTGGAAAGAGAAGAAAAACTAGCTCTCATAAAACCGCCAAGCGTTTAGAAGTTAAACGTTTAATGCTAGAAGCTAAAGCTGAAAAAAAGAAGAAAAAATAATATTTTTCTATAAATAAAAAAACCTTTCTATTTGGAAAGGTTTTTTGTTAGAGTTCTTTGGATTTTTTATCTTTAGATTTTTATATCCACTCCAACGGTAATATGGAAGGTACCCCAAAAATTTGACACTTTCTCCATGTATTCCTACAATGTGAAT
>CAZSNN010000036.1:0-5197 GCA_964608425.1 uncultured Gammaproteobacteria bacterium
AGTATTTTTTTATCATTTAACTCTGGATTTTCCAAAACTTCAGATAACAGCACATCTAAAATAGCCCCCATTTTAGGCCCTGGCTCCATCTTTAATTCCGAAATCATAATATCACCATTAACCTTTAACATTTTAACAGAAACGGGATCATTTTGCACTTTCTCCATCATGTATTGTAAATGACGAAGCTTATAAGGCATAGCCTTAGGAGTACCTGAGCCGAGCCTATCAGCTACTCTTAAATCAATTAAATCTTTTAAGTTTTCTCGTCCAGTTTTAGCAATTAAACGCCGAACCGAAGCCGCCGTTACTTCTCCAACATTATAATAAAACATATGATTCTTAACTAAATTAACCACCATCTCGATGTCCGAATTAGAAAATTTTAATCTAGTTAATATTTTCCCAGTCATTCTAGCTCCAATATATTCATGATTATAAAAAGTATTTTGTCCATCGATCACTTTCATAGATTGAGGCTTGCCGATATCATGAAGCAAGGAAGCTAACCTAACTTGCCACTTAGGACTCGGGCAATATTTCAAAGATAATAGGTTGTGCTTTAAAACAGTATAAATATGGTGATGATTTTGCTTCATACCACTACCAACTAATAATTCTGGAATAATATATTGCAATAATTTTGTATCCATTAGTCTAATTATTCCCTCATAAGCTTGGTCAGATTTTAAAATTTTTATTAACTCATCTTTAACTCTTTCTTTGGCGATGAATTTTAAACTTCCAGCCATTTTTAAAATAGCCCTTTCTGTTTTTGGCTCCATATCAAAACTTAATTGAGCCGAGAAGCGAATAGCCCGCATCATTCTAAGAGCGTCTTCTTTAAATCTATCAACTGGCTCCCCAACAGCTCGAACTATTTTCAATTTAATATCCTTCAACCCACCGAATAAATCAACTAATTCCATTTTAGGAACAACTAAATTAAATTTCTTTAAAAAATCCTGATCTAAATTTATCTCCTTGGAATTATATTTATTTTTTTCTTTTCTTGATTCGCTAACAGGTCTCATAGCCATAGCATTAACAGTAAAATCCCTTCTAGCTAAATCTAGGTCTAATTCTTTTTCAAAAATTACTTCGTCGGGACGACGATGATCTCGATAGCCACTTTCACTACGATAAGTAGTAATCTCGAAGACGGACAAAACCTCCCCGTTGTCGTCTTTAATGGCTAATATAACGGTTCCAAAATCATTTTCATATTTAGCTTCTGGAAAAATATTTAATATTTCTTCGGGCAAAGCATTGGTTGTGATATCAAAATCATTAGGAATTTTTCCCATCAATAAATCTCGAACACAACCACCCACTAAATACGACTCAAAACCAGCTTGTTCTATTTTTTCAATTGTCTCTAATGCTTTTTTTATCATAATTGTCGGATAAATAAAGAAGCTTTAGGGGCTTCTTTATTTAGAAATATTTATCTTAAGCCTATTTGCAATTTAACTATAAATTTATCTTATTTTTTATAATCTCCAAAGATTCTTTAAATTTATCAATATTGGATAATAACATTTCATATCTGTTTTTATCACCAGTTTCTTTAATCAAATCTCGAGCACTAGAATATTGATCCTCTAATGATTTAACCATTTTTCTAAGAATGTTTTTACCAAAATCATCAATTACTTTATCATTCAAATCATTATTCTTTTGCAAGGAATCTAAAGATTTGTCTAAATCATCCTTGGAAAGCCCCAAGAAAAAAGTTGGAATATTCTTTAATTTTTTTCTAATTAATTTATTTTCTTTATCAAAAGTAACCCCATATTCTAGTCTAGCTCCACCTCGTAATAATATTTTATCAATTTTCTGTTTTTTCTTAGCACCTCCATCATCTTTACCCATTCCTAAAACTTGATCAAAACCACAAACAACGGCGCCAGTCTTTTTATCTATTAAAACATAATCAACTCCATTTTCATAATCATCATAATGAGAAGCACGAGCCACCAAAAATCTATCCTTTAAAACTTTATGAAGTAATAAGGTGATAAACATTTCGGAAACAGTAGCTGGATCTTTTTCTTTTTTATCATTCCATTCTTCAACTGTGCAATTCTTTTCACTAGCCCAAGCCTGTTCTTTGCTCAAAACTACTTTTTCATGTAATTTAGAATCATCTCCCTCAATTTTAATGGTAGCATCATTTTCTAGTATCTGCCCAAATTCTTGATATTCATTATTAATTTCTACACTTAAAAATTTTAATTCCTCCTTCAAAAAAGAAGACATTTTTTCAAAATCAATTTTTTTTGGCTTTTCAAATTTACTAAGATCAATTGTGCCAACAATATTTGGTCCTTTAAATTCTCCCATATATTTAAAATTTAATGTATAAGTTTTTTATACTATTCTACTCATTATCAAAGATACAGGTCTTTATTTTTAAACCTTCGATTTTTTCTAACCCAGCAATAAAATTACTAATATTTTCTTTGCTAGATTTTATGGCTAAAATAATCATACCAGGACAATTTTCTAAACAATTTTTTTGAATATTAACTCCTAAACGAGACATGATAAGGTGTCCGTTAACAGTCAAATAATCGTTAAGATCTCTGGAGACTTGTTGTCTGTTTAAAGTTAAAATTGTAATACTAGCTAATTGTTCCATATTTTTAAAATTATTTTCTATTTTTTTTAGAATATTTAGTGTGTAAAATTTGATGTTCCAGTCCCTCGTCTTTTATCCATTTAACCACCTCGACTGCCCCCTTGTTCTCATGAGCGGTTCTGATTTTGCCAGACTTATCCTCTTTATATATTCCGGCTATTCTCTTGGACACAATTTCCATGGAACTAGGAATGGGTTGTCCTCCCCCTCCAATACAACCACCAGGACAAGCCATCACCTCTATATAATCATAATTATTGATATTTGTCAAAACATCTTTAATATTACCTATTCCGTTAACTACTGCCACCCTAACCTTTTTTCCACCTAAATTAACGGTACTTTCCTTAACTCCAGCTAAACCACGAACATCCTTAAAATCTATTCTAGAACGGCAAATTTGACCCTTAGAAGTTCCACAAATCATAAAATTAGCAGTTCTTAGGGCTGACTCCATTACTCCACCACTAGCTCCATAAATTAAACCAGCGCTACTACCGTCATTTATCAAATTATTAGATTTTACTGGCTTTAAAGACTTAAAATCAATACTAGCTCTTTTAATCAAAAAGGCTAATTCTCTAACAGTTAAAACTTTGTCTACTGGTTTTAGTTTACCAATTTTTAATTCTTCTCTGGTAATTTCAAATTTTTTAGCAGTACAAGGCATAATAGAAACAACCACTATATTCTCTGGTTTAATATTTTTCTTTTTAGCCCAATAGGTTTTAATAATTCCACCTAGATGAATTTGAGGAGAACGAGAAGTAGTCAAATGCGGAATTAAATCAGGACGATAAAATTCTAAATATTTTACCCAAGCTGGACAACACGAAGTTATCATTGGCATAATTGCCTTTTTATCTCCAATTCGTTCTAATAATTCTTGTGCCTCTACTAAAGTAGTAACATCAGCAGCAAAATTAACATCAATCACTTGATCAAATCCCAATTTTTTTAGAGCGGCCACCATTTTTCCACTATTATTTTGTCCATAAGGCAAACCAAACTCTTCTCCAATAGTCATCCGAGTTGAGGGAGCAATTACCGCCACTAAAGTTTTATTTTTTTTATTAGCTAATATTTTTTCTATTTCTGTCCAGTCTGATTGTTCTTGAGCTGAGGCTACCGGACAATGCAAGGCACATTGACCACAATATATACAATCTATTTTTTTATTCTTAGTTGGAACAATTTCTTGTTTTGATCCTTGACCCTTTATTTCTAAGTAATTAATCTTTTGAATATTAGAGCAAGCATCCACGCATTTTCGACAATCAATACATTGAGAACCATCAATTTCTATAGATTTAGAAAATTTATAGGTTTTACGATTAATTTTCCTGTCTAAAAAATTATTTATTTTAATATTATAGCGCTTAGCTAGGCCTAATAAAGTACAATTAAATCTCAAACTACAACTACTACATTTTTCAACATGTTCAGCAAAAATTAGCTTTAAATTAGTATCCCTGGCTGATTGAACCTTTTTAGAATTGGTAAAGATCTCCAACCCTTCCACAATTTTAGTAGAACAAGAAGTCACCAATTTTGAACAACCTTTAATTTCAACCACGCAAGCTCGACAATTAGCTTTAATACTGAGATCGGGATGATGGCACAAAGAAGGAATAAAAATATTATTCTTTTTAGCTAAATCTAAAATGGTTTGCCCCTCTTGGCCAAAATATTTTTGCCCATCTATTATTACTTTTATTTTATTGCTCATATATTTAATACATTTTTAAAATAGCTAGAAATCGCTATAGGCACTGAACATCCTAAAGCACAAAAAGAAGATAGTCTAAGAGTCTGGCACAAATCAAGATAGTCCTGATTACTATGAAGCTCTATAAGGCTTTTCTTATTCTTATTTTTAATATTATTAAATAATTCCAATAACCGATAAGTCCCTTCTCGACAAGGAGTGCATTGGCCACAAGAATTATTAGCAAAAAAACTCAACCAATAATTTATTAACTCAAATGGTCGATGCTCTTTCAAATTATATATAGTAATAGAACCAGCTCCATTTACTTTTTGATCTAATTGTTTTTGATTTAAAACATCACCACTAGCATCTCCGCCGATTTGAACAAAAAAACTATACTTAGGATAATTATTAGTTTGTTTTAAAATTTCTTTGATAGTTAAATTAGATGATAGAAAATATACTCCTTTATTTTTAGAACCGATGTTTATAGAATAAAATCTTTTATTCTCGTATTTATTCTGACTAACCAAACCAACATTAAATAAGGTCTCCACATTATTAATCAAAGTTGGCTTACCAAAAAGACCTTTTTCAGTCGGAAAAGGTGGACGAAGTCGAGGTTCTGTATGTTTGCCTTCAATAATATTTAAGATAGTGCTTTCTTCTCCTCCAATATATCCAGAATTTTGAGGTTTTACAAAAATAATAAATTTTCCTTTCAGACCAACTTTATTAAATTCTTTAATAATATTTTTTTGATACAATTTAAAATATTTATGATTTAAATAGAAAAAGATTTTTTCAGCTTTAATATAATCAAAAGCAATTTTAACCCCCAA
>CAZSNN010000037.1:0-4089 GCA_964608425.1 uncultured Gammaproteobacteria bacterium
TCTTTTATATTTTGGACTAATCATTCTCAACTCCCCTTGGTGTAGACGTCAAGTAGAAATGAACACTTTTTGCTAATTAGCGCTGAACACTTTTATCCTCAAAGATACCTACTCGATGCTTCATGCGATAACTGTCATTATTTAAATTTATGACCTCAACTCTATGGAGCAATCTGTCAAGGATTGCTGTAGTTATTCCTTCGTCACCAATTAACTCGGTCCATTGTTCAGGACTTTTGTTAGAGGTTAAAATGATGGACGATCGTTCATAGAGATGGTTAATTAAGTGAAATAAAAAGTTTGCTTCTCTTTGGTCCATGGCCATATACATCAGGTCATCAATTATCAGTAGGTCTGCTTTCCTTATTCTTCTTAACTGTACCTGAGAATTTTTCACATATTCTTCGGTCTTTAACATATTGATTAAATCCCCCATAGTAACAAAAATTACCATAAAACCCTTATGGATGGCCTCCAGGCCAATGCCTATGGCAAGATGAGTCTTGCCGGCCCCAGGAGGGCCAAGCAAGATAATATTAAACATTTGCTCTAACCAACTTAACTCTTCTAACTCTTTTAATTGGCGTTTCGTAAGAGATTGTTGTTTAGTAAGATCAAAGTCCCCAAGGGTTTTCATATAGGGAAATCTAGCCCATTTAAGGTGTTTAGCAATATTTTTCTCATCACGTTTATTAAGTTCATGAATAGTGAGTTTTAATAATAGTTCCCGATAGGTGAGAGATGTTTTTTCAGCTTCTTTTAGAATATTACTCAATTCTTTGGCTGTTTCTACCCAACGAAGTTGTTTGAGATTTTCTTCTAATCTTTCTATGCTAATACTCATTGGAAGGCACCTCCTAGAATTTCAGCATATGAATCCAGAGATCTGGTAGTTACCTTAATCTGCCTATATTTATTAGCAATTTTAGCTCTTGTTACAGGGTCTATCTTTTCTGTTTTTACCCTGGCAAGATGTTTGCAGACATCTGAAAAGTCATTGGCAGAGAAAAGTTTTTCCTTTTGACATTTTGCTAGTGCTTCATCAATTTGGTCTGGATGTTTGCTGCTAGCCTTGATAATTAGATTTAATTGCTCCCTCTTGTATCGAGGATAGATAGCTAAAATTTCTCCTAGGTACTTCTTTGCTAACTCTTGGTCTTTAAAAAGATTGATGGCCTTATCTCTTAGCTCCGAGATGGCCTTTGATTTTTCTCTTTGATGGTTGGAATTTCTAATTAGCTGCCCTTTGCCAAAAGATAATTCATGCTTAGCTAAAAGCTTTATCTTGTCAGGGCTATAGATAAAAACTGTATGAGTTCCATCAATTTTTTGGATTTCCAATAAAACCTTGTTATCTCTATTAGGCTTGTAACTGCCAATAGGCAGAGTGTATCGGTTAGATTTGTAGTAAATCGTGTTGTCCTTAGCTACAACTCTTGTTATACTGGTGTCATGGATATTCTCTTTTGAGGGTAGAGGAAAGACTGGTTGCAAGTGTTGCTTTTCGAGGGCGTACACTTCAACTGGTCTTTTTTTGGTTAACCGATGGACCTTGTAATTACCAGTTCTTTCTAACCAATTTAGGCATCGTTGGTTCCAGTTATCCAAGCTAGTATAGATACGGCTATCAGCGAAGTTCCCCTTTATGAATTTTACAACATTTTCAATCTTGCCCTTTGATTCAGGGTCAGCCCTGCGACAAAGATATACATTAAAACCTCTTGAATTTTTGTAAGCTTGAAATTCATTAGTGTAGACAATATCTCCTGCATTTTCTTTTACAGCAATAAGTGTGTCTTGGTCATAGACTAATTCATTTGTATAGCCGCCAAAATATTTAAAGGCGTTTTCATGACACTGAATGGCATCTCTTGTTGTAAAAGGTCTATCCAGCCATTCCGCATATTTGTAACGAGAATGGGACAAAACAAAGGCTATGAAATATAGTTTCACCTGCTTGTTTTCACTAGTTTTTTGCTTGGTTTGCCCCCAGTCGACTTGTATTTGCTGCCCCATAGGAAGCTCAGGAACAGCAGAATACGGACGGAGGTTGGTTTTACTCTTAGGGATTTGATATTCCTCCCTGAGATTATTGACATAAAGCCGACAAGTGCTTTCAGCCAAATCTAAGTCAGGATATTGTTCTAGGAGCCAGTCATAAACCTGGGCACCACTTATGTGAGGATATTCTTTTAGCCATTCAAGGATCCAGTCTTTGTAAATATCCAACTTCTTCTTTCGACCCTTTTGCAAGTTAACCCAGTTTGTGGCTTCTTCAAAAGACATATCTAGATACTTGTAAACTGTGGTTCTTGAAATCTTTAATAGTTTGGCTATCTGTGCTATTTTAAGATTTTTATCAGCCAACTGATGGACTTCTACATACAGCATGATTTTTTTCACCTTTCATTTCCCCTTTCTATAAATTTATTATAGATTATTGGGGATAATATTTAATGAAAAGTGTCCATTTTTATTTAGCAAAATCTGTTCATCCTATTTTAGCGTTAACAGCACGTTTTTTAATTCCTAAAAATCAAGATGGAGAGGTTCTTCTTGAAAGCTTATGGATAGAAAAAGAAAAATTTGCTTTAGAGCTTTTGGAAAAGGAAAAACTTATTCCAGGAAGTTTGGCCTTGTCTTGCGGTAGTTGTAAATTATGTGAGGTTTGTAATCGTGTAAAAGAAAAGATCTGTCAAGATCCAGATTATATGCGCTACTCCATTGAAGCATTAGGAGGAGATGTAGGAGAGACTTCCCAAAAATTCTTTGGGAAGCCACTTCTTTGGGTCAAGGATGGTATTGCACCTGAATATCTAGTTTTAGTAGGTGGTTTGCTAGTGCCTGAAGATATGTAAATTAGAATAATATCAGGGAATTCTATTAAAAGAGGCTTGAACTTCTAATATTTTCTCGGAACTTAATTCTTGTGGGATTTTTTCTGGGTATCCTAAATAATAACCTTGAACGTAATCAACGCCAAATTCAATTAGCTTATCCATTTCACCTTTTGTTTCTACGCCTTCAGCAATAATTTTGATAGAGCGATTCTTAGCATATGAAAGTATATTTCTTAAAAGCTTTTGTCTATTTTTATCAGTATCGATGCCTCTAATAATATTCATATCTATTTTTACATACTTAGGTGAAAGTATTAGCAACGCTAACTCGCTGTTATACCCTGAACCAAAGTCATCTAATGCTAAGTGACTTCCCCACTTGGTAACCATATTTTGTTTTGTTTTAGTTGTTTCTTCATCACTTTGTTCATTTTCAGTGATTTCAATAACAATTCTCTTTAAATCATCTGCATACAAGTCTTCGAATTGCTTTAAATCATCTTCTGAAAGTACATGATTGGGAATTGAGTTAATAAAAATTTTAGCATCTTTAAATTTCTCTTTTTGTTCTTTAAATTGTGCCATAGATTCAAACCATGTAAGTTTTTCAATTTCATATAGTTTAGATTCTGATTGCGCTAGTCTAAGTATGTCGTAGGGTGACAGCAAATTTTTAGTTTCCGGTCTCATTAAAGCCTCATAGGCAAATATTTTTCCTGTCTTCACATCCACAATAGGTTGAAAAGCATAGTGTACTAATTTTTGATCAATAAAATTATTTAATTCTTCTTTTCCTCGTAATAAAATAGAATTTTTATAATATGATTTACTGTTAAATTCGGCAATGTTACCCTTATCTTTATTCTTAACTTCATACATAGCAAAATCAGCATATTTAATTAAATCTTGGTAGTTTTGGGAGTCGTCAGGATACCATGAAACCCCTGCTGAGGCTCTAAGACGAATTAATTCTCCATCTGGGCATTTTAAAAAAGTTTTATTGAAACTTTCTCTTATTTTCTTTATTATTTTTCTAATTTCATCCTTGCTCTTATAGTCATAAATAAGTGTAAAAAACTCATCCCCAGATATTCTTCCTACGATAGCATTATAAACTTTAAATCTATTTAAAACTGCAGCTGCACTTTTAATATAACGATCACCATATTCATGACCGTAAGTATCATTGATATACTTTAGATTATCCAAATCCCACATTATGAATGCACCTATTTTTAAATTTTTTTCG
>CAZSNN010000037.1:4099-5085 GCA_964608425.1 uncultured Gammaproteobacteria bacterium
AATAAAAGCAGAGAGGCCCAAAGACTTATCTTGTATTTTTTTCTTAGCTATTGTTTCAAAGGATCTTTTATTCAAAATATGAGTAAGAGCATCATGATCCCTTTCGTATTCAATTTTGCGTTTTATCAGAAAATCTTCAGTTACATCTTCAATAACCCCTAATACTTGACCTTCTTGGTTTTGTATTTTCATTTGAACCCAACATGCCGAACCGTTATTTTTTGTATGGAAATAGGTGTTAGGCATGTCAATAACAGGATTATTTTTAACTGAATTTATAATTTCTTTTAAATAGGATGTGGAAACATAATTATTAAGTGTTTTATGGTTAATACCCAGAATTTCAAATAATGTATTAGTGCAAAAAGCTTTGCTATCATTTATTGAGTATTCAAAAGCACCAATTGGAACATTTACCATATTAATAATATTGGTAAGTTTAGAAGAAGAGTCAATAACCCGATTATTAAGTGTTTCAATTGCAAGGGCCAACTCATCAACTTCAGGAATATTTGTTTTAATTAGTTTGTAAGGTTTTTCAGGATTACTTTCCATAACTCTTTGCATTAGTTCATTAACTGGTTTCATAAACCAGTTACCAACTAGATGCATTACAATAACCCCAATGACCAGTGAGAAAACTAAAGATATTATAATTGAAGTTATGGTTTTATTGAGAGAGTGGAATAAATCATTTTTCCCTACTAAGCCAATCAGGTTCCACTTTTCATTTTCAAAAGGGGTTTGTGCATTATATAAACTTAGAGGATGTTTGCTTGCATAAACATCTTCATTTATTTTTGGATTATCTTTAATTTTATATATAGTTTCTGAAATATCTTCATAGGTCGGTATTTGATTAGCGGTTAAAATATTGTACATAGGACCGCTAGAAACTATTTTGTTAAGAGAAGGTGAAAGTTCATTATCAAGACTTAAAAGATAAGCTCCTCGTTTATTTGCCGCCAACTCATCATAATTTAATT
>CAZSNN010000038.1:0-4779 GCA_964608425.1 uncultured Gammaproteobacteria bacterium
AGGCTTATATCAGATATGTTCTAGAGCACGGAAAGATTGAAGAAAAAAGAGAAGTGCTTGGAAATTTAAAAAGTGATCTAATTTTAAAAAATAAAGAATTACTACTAAATTAATCAAATGCCTTCAAGATCAATCTCTAAAGTAGAGACAAAATCTAAAAGCTTTCCATCTCTTAATTTATTAAAAAAATTAACATAATCTCTAGGGGAAATCATCCAAAAATAATATTTTTGTTCATTTTGAATTTTATTTAACATTTCTACATGTTTTTTTGCATACTCAACCTTTCCTTTATTATCTTCAGCTACATCAGAATCCGCTTTTGTTTCAATAATAATAATATTTTTACCCACTTTAATAAAAAAATCTGGATTAAATTGTCCATTCTTTGGATGCTCGCCTTTACGCCAAGAATATTCAATCATATAAAAACCTGTGTCCCTTGATTTAATCCAAGAATCAATACAATTTACATTTTCTTCCCTAATTAAATGTCTAACAAATTCCCTTTCAGGTCTATGGCTAACTAAAACTAGATTTAAAGGAGTCTTAAAATTAAAACTATTAACTATTTTATTTTTACAAGCAGTATTTAATTTACTACTACCATCCTCAAATTCTTTTTCAATATCACGAATTGCTTTAATTTCGTTTTCATCACTTAATTTTAAGGTATTGTCATCATAAAAAATAGCCCCCTCTTTACTTAGAGAAGATAAAGATATGCTACTTCTCTCAAGACTACTAGTTTTTTTCTTAGATACATTGTCTGCCTTTGCTTCAAATCTAATTACTTTAAATTTTGAAGAAGTTCTTCTTATAACACCGAAACCTTGCAAAGTTTTCTGCAAATTTTCTTCACTAACTAAATCTCTTTTTTCTTTTATTTTTTCCAAAGAATTTCGGACGATTTTTTCTATTTTTTCTTCGGGATACAGGTCTAAATAATTTACATCATCATCTTCACTCCATAAACTAATTTTATTTTTTATTTCATTCACAACATAGTCTACTGCATATGTTTTCGATTTTGTCTGCACTTTAACAACTTCGTGATTCGCGTGATTACTTACACTTTCAAAAATAATCTCACTATCATTTGTTTTAGATTGAGGTGAATAAGTAAAAAAATTTTTCTTAAATTCATATCCTCCCAGCTTTTTGTATTCTTTTTCTGTTTGATTTTTATCATATTCAATATTATGTATATCAAAATTATAATCTTTTTCTTTTTTAACAATATAGCTATAAATCCTTTTTTCCCTTTCTAGCACTTCATCAACTAATCCTTTTATTTGTGGATACCATTTGTCATGATTAAAAATTCTAACAGCCGGTTGTTCTGTTGCATATTCTAGCGGTATTCTAAGTCCGCGACCTAACACCTGAGAAATAAGTAACTTGGAATCAAAAGCTCTTTTTTCATGAGGCACTATTTGTAGAACATTTTTAACATCCCATCCTTCAGTCAACATTGAAACGGAAAAAATATATTCAACTTTCTCATTTTTAGAGTCAACTCTTTTTAAAGTTTCCCTATTAGCTTCATGCTCGGGGCTAGATGTTACTATTAGTGTTTTAGCCTCTGCCTGCTCTATGCTTAATTTATCCTCCTTTTTCAAAAAATTTTGAAATTTAACAATTAGATTTTTACACTCTTTAATATCCTTTGTTATAAAAATTGTTAAAGGTTTTATTTTATGATACTTTCTTTTATTATCTTGATGAATTTGATAAACTTCTTGAAATTTTGTGTCTTCATTTAAATTTTTGGTTTGATCTTCAAAAACATACTGAATATCTTTTACTTGTTTTTCTTCTATAGCTTTTTTCAAAGAATATCTGTATATAACATTAGAAAAGTATTCATCTTTTATATAACAAGTACCAGAAAGTCCAACCAAATACTTAAAATTAAATTGTGGGTCAGCTAAAAAATTCTCCCATTTTTTTAGATCCTTGTTGACAGGAGAATAAATATGATGAGCTTCATCGCTTAAAACTAAAGTTTTATCGCCTTTATTTTCAAAACTATCTCTAATTGAGGATTTATTATTTTGATAAACAGCGTGTATATTTTCGATACAAATATCTCCCTTATTTACTGTCTGAGAACCGTTAATTACACCTGGATTTTTATTTTTTGACCCTCTTGGCAAAACCTCTTTTAACGCTTTACTTGAAGACAAATCTTTAAATTTCTCAGTTAAACCATCTTCTATTGTAAGAGAAGGACAAAGCACTAAAACCCTATCAACAGCCCCTTCGCAAAGCAAAATTTGAGCTATGCCATACATTACATAACTCTTTCCAGTCCCAGTAGCCAAATCAATTGAACAACTCAATTTGTCAGGAAAAGGCAAGGCATCATATAACTCCTTTTCACTCGAGTATCTATCTTGAAGGATTTCATTTTTATAATAATTTTCTTCTGCCAAGTCTTTAATATTTTTATATTTACCGCCCAACAAAAATCTAACCGTCTCTCTTATTGATTCTTTTTGATATTCCCTATTTGAGCAAAGAGCATCCAAAAAGGGTTCATACTTATTTAAACTTAAAATCAATGGATCAATATTTTGATCTACTTTTAAAACTAAGTCTTGATTTTTAAATATTTCTTTGCTTTTCATAGAATTTATTTAAAATCTTTTATTTCTTTTATTTCTCTCTTTTCATTGCCAAAAATATCCATATAAATGATCATCATTTTTTTATCTAATAAATCTGCTTTAAATTTAATTTGATATTTATCCTTTTTCAAATTTTCGGCAAAATATGTTTTATCCAAATCAAACACCTCTCCATCATAATTATAATCAATCATTATCATTGACAAGGTTTCTTTATCAGCGTATTTAATTGGTTTTTTTGATCTAATTCTACTTTTGAATTTCTTTATTTTTATAACTAACTCTTTTTTATTGTTTTTATATTCGCAATCGACTTCTGGGGTTTGAATAAAATCAAAGCCTACTGCTTCTACAGTATTGTTTACATCTTTTTCATCAATTGGTTGTTTAATATTTTCAAAATCTCTATTGTGCAATTCATTAATTATGGAATATGGAATACGCAAAATATAATATCTAACATTTCCTCTTTCTACATAATCCTCTAAAAAATCTACACTCCCAGCTGGGGCAATTATAAATAATTTATCTGAAATTTTTGATCCTAGATGTTTATGCAAATCATCAATATACCCGTAATCTAAAACTGATTTTTTATATTTTTCATGATTAAAAATAATAGAATGATTAGATCCTCGATAACCATCTAAGTCAATTCCTGACAATTTATGGGACTCATCCCTTACTTCAAATAAATTTAGTGCAAAATTTCTATATTCATTCCATGGCAGTTTTTTTATTTCGCCATAATCATAAAGACCAGCATTATATAAAGTAAATGCTTTTGGTTCTTTTTTATATTTTTCGTCTTTATTTTCCAAGTTCTTAGAATCTCCGATGTTTAAAATCCTTTTCTGAATGGTATAAATTGACAACTTGCCACAATCACAGCCAATCCATTTACGGTTTAACTTTTCCGCCACAGACAGAGTTGTACCAGAGCCTGCAAAAAAATCAAATACAATATCATCTTTATTGCTAGACGCCTCTATAATTCTTTTAATTAATTTTTCTGGCTTTTGAGTTGGGTATCCCATTCTTTCCTTTGATGTCATTGCGGTACCAAAAGATGGAATATCCACCCACCAGTCTCCAGCAATTTTTCCTTCATAACTTGGGACCCAAACAGACCCGTCTGATCTTTTTTTAGGTGCTCTCGCTCTTAAATCGTTATCACCTGACCTAGGCAGATACTGAATATTAAAAATATAATTATCTGACTTACTATAAAAAAGAACTATATCATGAATTTTTTTAAATTGCTTACTTGCTGGATGAGCTCTTTCATAACACCAAACAATCTCATTTCTAAAATTATTTTCACCAAATATTTCATCCATTAAAATCTTTACATAATGATCTTTTTTCCAATCTAAATGAACATAAACACTCCCATCATCTGCTAAAATTTCTCTAGCTAGAATTAATCTCTGTCGTAAAAATTCTAAAAATTCTGCCCCAATAACCTTGTCTTGATATACCTTCTCGCCATCTTTCATAAAATCTTGCTTGGTGGCAAATGGAGGATCAATATAGATTAATTTTATTTTGTCTTTAGTGCCTAAAAGATTTTTATCTCTCTGATCGCTATAAATTTCTTTCAAAATTTGCAAATTATCACCAAAAACCAATTTATTTGTCCAATCACTATCATCTTTCCCAAAAGTTTTAATTTTTTGAAAAGGAACCCTCATTGTTTCTGAAATAATATCTTCTTTTCTATCTTTACCAGCATACACCAATTCATAATCTTTCTTTTGATTGGGAAAAAGCAAATCCTTGTAGCCATCAGGTAACTCTTCATTTTTCTCAATTAAACGTAAAATTTTATCCTTTTGCTGTTTAGATAATTTTATAGACATAATATTTAAATAACCACGGATTTTAAAAAATATTTATTAAAACTTTACTTCTAATTTAACAAAAATTTAGCTATTTGTAAACACAAAACAAAAACACCCTCGTTAAAAGGTGCTTCTGTTAAAAGCTTGAATATTCTATGAATTTCGACACCCGCTAAGGTATCATCACTCTCGTGAGTTTCGAATCCAAAAACACTCGGCTTTCGGGTCACTTTCACAGAAATATCATGGCACGGGCGGCAGGAATCGAACCCGCGCTAAAGGTTTTGGAGACCCTTGTACTA
>CAZSNN010000039.1:0-4627 GCA_964608425.1 uncultured Gammaproteobacteria bacterium
CAATAATTTTATTCAAAGCTCCCTCTAATTCTCTAATATTATTTTGAATACTATTGGCAATATAGTTTAAAATTTCCTCTTCTATTATATAATTTTTTTCTTTGGCTTTTTTTTCTAAAATAGCGACCTTGGTTTCAATATCAGGACGACCAACATCGGCCACCATTCCGGACTCAAACCTAGATATTAATCTTTTTTCAATAGCTGGTATGGCTTTTGGTGGTCTGTCAGAAGAAAGAACTATTTGTCTGTCCCCTTGCTGAAGTTCATTAAAAGTATGAAAAAATTCTTCTTGAGTTCCGTCTTTTCCTCCCATAAATTGAACATCATCTATTAATAATAAATCAACATTTCTATATAGATTTTTAAATTCTTTAGCCCGTCCGCTTTTTATAGAATCTATATAATTATTTGTGAATTGTTCGCTGGTTGTATACAAAACTTTTTTATTTAACCTGGCCAGCTCATTGCCTATAGCTTGTAATAAATGAGTTTTTCCAAGTCCTACCCCTCCATAGATAAATAAAGGATTGTAGGCCTTTCCAGGGTTGGCTACGATGGCCTGACAGGCAGCATAGGCTAATTCTGTCGCCTTGCCAACTATAAAATTAGAAAAAGAATATTTAGGGTTTAAACCAAAGCGACTAACATTTATTTTAACATCTTCAATAATAGAATTTTTTTCTGAAGTCGCCTCTTTTATATTATTGCTGCTCTCACTACACTCTTTTTTATTGGTAACATTTTCCTCCTCTTCTTTCTTTAAATTAATTTTATACTCGAGTCCAATTATTTTTTTTTCGGTTATTTTCTCAATTGAACTTTTTATAGCTTTGTAGTATTTTTGTTCTAACCATCTTTTAGTAAAATCATTTGGTACAGAAATTATTACGTTTCCCTCTTCTATAGAATAAATAAAAGTGTTTTTAAACCAAGTAATGAAATTTGCTCTAGATATCCCTATCTCTAATTCTCCTAAGACTGCTTGCCAAATTTGTTCATTATTCATATTTTTTATCTTTAAGATTTAATTTTTTTAATAAGTTTATTATAGTAAAAAAAAGCAAATAAAACAATTTAAAAATTGTTTATAAGATGTTAATAAGTTTAGTAAAATAAAAAAACAGACGTTAATCTGTTTTTTTATTTATAGTGGGCGCACAAGGACTCGAACCCTGGACCCCTTCGGTGTAAACGAAGTGCTCTAGCCAACTGAGCTATGCGCCCTTTTAAAGAAGTGCCGAGAACAGGATTTGAACCTGCACAGGGCAACCCCTACAAGCCCCTCAAGCTTGCGTGTCTACCAATTCCACCACCTCGGCTATTTTTTAACAACCTTTTCTTTTAATTTTTTCTTATAACCTCTCTTTAAGAAATAAAGTTTGGCTCTTTTAACCTGAGCTTCTTTTTTTATTTCTATTTTAGTTATAGTTGGAAGGTTTAATGGAAAAATCTTTTCAACTCCAACGCCATCAGAAACCTTTCTTACTGTAATTGTTCCTCCAGTCTCTTTGCCATGTTTTTTGGCAATAACAATGCCTTCGAAATATTGAACTCTTTCTTTTTCTTCGCCCTTAGTATTCAATTCTTTAATTTTTTGATAAACCCTAATTGTCATACCTGGCTTTATTTCTGTTTTTTCTTCTTTTTGCTTTATTTCGGCCATATTTTTATTTATATATTAAAATTAAAAAACAAGAATTTTTCTTGTTATTCTATCTTATATATTTATTTTTTATTTGTCAATATCTTTAATTTTTTTAGAAACAAAAGAAAGAACCTTATCAAAAACTTCTTGTATTTCCAAATCGCTAGTATCTAAATAATAATCGTAGTTTTCTTTATTATAAACGTCAATATTAAAATATTTTTTATATCTTTTTTTGTCGCTTAAATATCTTTCTTCAACACTCTTTGAAACGTCTTGCAGTGTTTTTAAATCTTTTCCCTCGTTTCTATTATTTTCTTTTTTGAGGTGTTGGAAAATTCTTTCTGCTCCGGTTTCTTTATTAACGTCTAAATATATTTTTAAAGAATGAGGAATAAAAAACCAAGAAGTTCTTCCCTCTATTATAAAATTGTCTTTTTCTTCCCCTAGTTTTTTTTGGTAATTATCTACCTCTAGATCGGTTGAGGGGTCTTCTTCTCCCAATTTATTATATTCAGCTAGAGTTAGGCCTCTTTTTTGGGCCGCTTCCCTTCTTAATCCTCCCATATAATAGCGTGGCCAATTTAATTTTTTAGCCAACATTTCGGCAATAGTACTTTTGCCAGATCCGTGAAAACCACTAATAGAAATTATCATAATGTTTATTTTTATATTATTTATTATAATTTTTTATAAACAAAAAGTAAATAGAGGAGTATATTTTTTGTTGTTTTTTGTCTTTTGTGTTATAATTATTTTATTAATTTATTTGATAAATTTTTGCAAAAATATGAATAAAAATAAAAAAATATTATTAATTTTTTCGTCGTTTGTTTTTTTAATTTTAGTTGTTTGGGTTATTTTAGAAAACTCAAACATGTCTTTTAAGAGTCCTTCTTTTTCCGAGAAAAATGATTATCAGAAAGATTTTTTTTCAGAGAATAGCTTTGAAGATAGAGAAAAAATAATTAGTCAGTCTTTGGCTAAAAAGTTTAATACCGCCGATGACAAGGTCTCTGTTTTGATTGCTCAGGAAAGCGATAATCATGTTACGGGGCTTTATTTTATAAGTATTTCTGAAGAAGAAACTGCGAGTGGTAAATTCTTTGGAACTATAAGTGATTCTATTGAAATTGTTTGGTATGGGTCTGAAAATCCTAATTGCGAGGTCCTTTTAAAAAATAGTTTTTCTGAGGAAATGGTCCCTAGCTGTTTTTAAAGCAAAAAATGCTTTTTATTTGACAAAAAGTTTTTATTTAAATATAATAAACTTGATTTTATAAACTATAATTATTTAAACATAATTATCTCAATATAATTATTTTTTTTATTTAATAATATGCCAAAAAGAACATTTCAGCCTAACGCGAAAAGAGCTCAAAAAAAACATGGTTTTTTGAAAAGAATGAGCACTAAAGACGGGCAAGACGCAATTAAAAGAAGAAAGGCCAAAGGAAGAAAACGCTTAACAAAATAAGTTTTTGTTTATCTTGGTATAATAAAAATCTAAGATGTTAAACAAAAATAATCGCCTAAGAAAAACAAAAGAAATCGAAACTGTTTTTAAAAGTAAAAAATCATTTTATAGTGATTTTTTTGGCGTTAAAGCTATTAGAAATAATCTAGAGGTAAATAGAGTTGTCATTATAATTTCCGCTAAGGTTAGCAAAAAAGCTGTCGACAGAAACAAAATAAAAAGAAGAATTAAAGCTGTCTTTATAAAAGAAAATAGTAAAATGGAACAAGGATTTGACTGTATAATTATTTTGAACAAAGATATTTCTAAAAAAACTTTTTTACAGATTAACGATCTTTTTGTTTTTTCCTTTAGAAAAATTGGGTTATTATAATTTTTTATGATATATACTTTTATTAAATTTTTTATAGACTTGCCAAAAAACATAATTATTTTTTTTATCAAGGTGTATCAAAAAACATTTTCACCCGATCACGGTCTTTTGAAAGGATTTTTTCCTTATGGGGCTTGTCGATTTACTCCAACTTGTTCTGAATATGGAATTCAAGCTTTTAAAAAATATGGGGTTATAAGAGGAGGATTAAAAACCATTTGGAGAATATTACGCTGTAATCCTTTTAATCATGGGGGGCATGATCCATTAAAATAAAACATAATTAATATAAATTTATGAACACTCTTTTTCAAACTATTTTTTATCAACCGATTTTAAATCTCTTAGTATTCTTATATAATACTTTTGGAGACTTGGGACTAGCAATTATTTTTTTAACTCTTATTGTTAAATTAATCTTATTTCCTCTTTCAAAAAAATCTATTAAATCTCAAAAGTCTTTACAAGACTTGCAACCCAAAATAGATGAATTAAAATTAAAGCACAAGGACGATAAACAAGCACAGAGTGTTGCTTTGATGGCTCTTTATAAAGAGAATAAAGTAAATCCATTTTCTTCTTGCTTGCCGCTTATTATTCAATTGCCTTTCTTCTTTGCTATTTTTAAGGTCTTTAAAGATGGCTTTGCTCAAAATCATCTAGAACTTCTTTATCCTTTTATTAGTAATCCAGAAATAATAAATACTATTACATTCGGATTTTTTGATTTATCAGAAAAAAATGTTATTTTAGCTGTTTTGGCTGGTTTGGCTCAATTTTGGCAGGGTAAAATGATGCACGTTAAAAAGCCAGAAATTAAAACAGAGGGCTCTAAAGATGAAAATATGCTTTCAGTGATGAATAAACAAATGTTATATGTTATGCCAGTAGTAACTATTTTCATTGGTCTAAGCTTTCCTGCGGGGCTTACTTTATATTGGTTTTTGACCACTTTGTTTACTGTCGTTCAACAAAAATTAGTTTTTTCAAAAAATAAGACTTCTGTTAAGGTGTTAAAATAATCTTAGCTGTAAAAATAAAAATGTTCTACGTAGAACATTTTTATTTTTTGTTTTGTTAAGGAATTATCATATCTGATTTAACAAGAAAAAAAGAGCAGTTTTCCCAC
>CAZSNN010000040.1:0-4390 GCA_964608425.1 uncultured Gammaproteobacteria bacterium
ACTTCTAATACTCCCAATTCTGGAGTAGATAATACTTCCGATACTTCTAATTCTGGTGGAGGGTCTTCGGTAGTATCTTTATCTAATCCTTTGGGTACGGCCAGTATTCCCGGCATAATCGGAAAGGTGATAAACGCTGCCCTGGGAATAGTAGGATCCTTAGCTTTAATAATGTTTATTTATGGAGGAATAACCTGGATGACTGCCGCTGGAAACGAACAAAATGTTACTAAAGGAAAAAATATTATAATTTGGGCCACCTTGGGACTTGTTGTTATATTCTCGTCTTACGCTATTGTGAGATTTGTTTTACAGGCTATTGGGGTATAGTTAAATTTATTTGAGTTTAATATTGTTTATTGACATTATTTTTTTTTCTTGTAAAATAGATAAAGTTATTGTTAGATAATTGGGGTCGATACCAAAGCGGTCAACTGGGGCAGACTGTAAATCTGCTGGCGTTAGCCTTCGCAAGTTCGAATCTTGCTCGGCCCACACTTTTATGCTTATAAATCCTGATAAAATTGGACGAAGTTTTCTAAAAATATTTTTAGTCTTGTTTTTGATATTAGGATTGGTTGTTTTTTTGTTATATATATTATAGTTTATGCCAGAATTACCAGAAGTAGAAACAATTAGAAACGGTTTACGCCGTTTTGTTTTAAATAAAGAGATTAAAGAGTTAAAGATTTTTGATAAAAAATTAACTCCTTTTTTAATTGGTTATAAAAAAATAAAAAATGATAAGATTTTAGAAATTGATCGAGTTGGAAAACTTTTAATTTTTAAATTTAAAAAGAGTTCTTTGTTTTTGTTAATTCATTTAAAGATGACTGGTCAATTAGTTTATTTGCCTAAAAATTCAGAGAAGTTAATGGTTGGAGGGCATTCTGAGTCCGGTCAAGGAGTAATAGAAAAAAAAGATTTTAAACATCTTCGTTTTCAAATTAATTTCTTAAATGGTGATGTTTTATTTTTAAATGATATTAGAAGATTTGCTTATGTTAAATTGGTGAACTCAGAAGAATTAAATCAGATTAAAAATAGATTTGGTTTAGAGCCTTTAGAGAAAATAAAATACTCAGATTTTTTAAGATTATTAGAGCGTCGAGCTAATAAAAATGTTAAAGCTTTTTTGTTGGATCAATCCTTAGTTTCTGGTATCGGTAATATTTATGCCGATGAAATTTTGTTTGCTTCTGGTGTCTTGCCCCAAAGAAAAGTTTTTAGTCTCAAAGAGACAGAAAAAAAATTGATTTTTTCCAATATTTCTAGAATCTTGAAATTGGCAGTTAAAAAAAGAGGGACTACTTTTAGTAATTATATTGACGCCGAGGGGCAGACTGGGGGATTTATTAAATTATTAAAGGTTTATGGTCGAGATGGCCAAAAATGTCGGAAATGTAATAATTTAATACTAAAAGATAAAGTAGCTGGCCGGGGGACTCATTATTGCTCAAAATGTCAGAAATAATTTGATTTGACTTTTAAGGTTTATTTGTTATAATACCTTATATTGTTAATAATATTAATAAAAGAAAAAATATGTCACAAGATAATTTGATTAAATTAGAATGTACTGAATGTAAGAAAATTACTCATAATTCTCACAAAAACAAAAAAACCTTAAAAGCGGTTCGTTTGGAATTAAGTAAGTTTTGTAAATTTTGTCGAAAAAATACTCCTCATAAAGAAACTAAATAATATTTATAATGAAAGATAATACTTTCTCCAAATATTTTTTAATATTTTTAGTAATTTTAGCCTCAGTGGCCTGTCTTTTTTTATTCAGGCCATTTTTGATTGAAATAGTTATAGCGGCGGTTTTAACTTCTGTTTTTTATTCTCCTTTTCTAAAACTTAGTAAAGCCTTAAAGGGGCGACGTAAAATCTCAGCTTTAATTATGTGCATATCCCTCTTAATTGTTATTATTATTCCTATCTCTGGAATTATTGTTTTTTTTAGTAAGAAAGCTCCAGCGGCTTATTCCGAAACCGTTATCTTTTTAAATCAAATTAATGGGGAGGAAGGAGTCTTGGCTGGTGAATTATTCAAAAAAGTTGATTTTATAGATTTTGAAAACAATGAAGTCAAGGATGTTATTTTGTCTATTACTAAAAATATTAGCGAACGGATTGCTAAGGGGGCTACTTTTATAGTAAAAGGTGCTACTAGTTTCTTAATTTCTTTGGTTTTGATCTTATTAGCAATGTTCTTTTTCTTTATTGATGGAGAAAAAATGTTGAATAAATTAAAAATTTGGTCGCCCTTGCCTAATAAGTATGATATTGAAATTTTTAATAAATTTAGAGAAATTAGTTATACTGCCATAATCTCCACTTTTGTTACTGCGGGAATTCAGGGTTTAGTGGGTGCTATTGGATTTTTAATTGCCGGAGTGCCAGCTTTTTATCCAGGTTTATTTATAGCGATATTTTCTTTAATCCCATATATTGGTTCAATGTTGATATATATCCCAATTGGATTATTTTTAATCTTTTCTGGACAAGTTTTTCAAGGAGTTTTTATTATCGCCTGGGGAGCTTTAATAGTTGGCAATACTGATAACATAATTAGAGCCTATATTTTACATAGTAGAGCTAAGGTTAGTCCCATATTTTTAATATTTTCTTTAACTGGTGGTTTAATTTTGTTTGGATTTTGGGGATTGATATTGGGTCCATTAATCTTATCAATAGTAATTACTATTTTTCATATTTATGAATTAGAGTATGATGGAGATTTAGAAAAATAATTTTTTTAGATAATTATAATTAATTTTTAATATTATGTTGGGAGAAAAAACTAAAAAGAATTTAGAGGAGGCCTTCGCTGGTGAATCTATGGCTAGAAATAAATATGATTATTTTGCCAGTGCTTTTCGTAAGGCCGGTTATGTACAAATTGCTAATATTTTTGAAGAGACTGCTCGGAATGAAAAAGAGCATGCTAAATTATGGGCTAAGCAATTAGGCTATATCCATGAAAATATGGAAGATAATTTAAAATCAGCCATTGAAGGAGAAAATTATGAGCACACTTCTATGTATCCTCGGATGGAAAAAGAAGCCTTAGAAGAAGGGCACGAAGATATTGCTAAATTATTTCATGAGGTAGCTGAAGTGGAAGAAGCTCATGAGGCTCGTTATCAGAAATTACTTCAAAATATTGAAAAGGGGATGGTGTTTAAAAGAAACGAAGTAAAGCGTTGGAAATGTAATAATTGTGGATACATTCATGAAGGTGAAGAAGCTCCAGAAAAATGTCCAGCCTGTGCTCATCCTCAAGCTCATTTTGAAATCTTTGTAGAAACTTATTAATTAATTTTAAAAATATGGCTAATAGAGTGGGAAAGATTTATTTTTGTGAGATTTGTGGAAATGAGGTTGAATTTGTAAAGGATAGTGGCGCACCAATTATTTGTTGTGGTGAGCCAATGAAGGATAAAGAAAAAATATCAGAATAGATTATAAAAATAATATAAAAAAAGAAAGAACCGCAATAGCGGTTTTTTCTTTTTTTTATGTTTAAGTTATTTTTATCTTGTTTTTGCTATAATTTTAATATGAAGCAAAAGATAAAGAAACAAGCTAAAATATTAAGAAAAAAGGGTTATTCTTTTAGAGAAATTAGTGAAATTTTTAATATTTCTAAGAGCACAGCTTCTTTGTGGTGTCGAAATGAGTTTTTAAATAACAAGGCTAGGGAGAGAATAAAAAAATTAGGTGATTTTGGTAGAGAAAAGGGAAGGATTAGTGCTAGAAAAAATAGAGCGATGGAATTAGAGTTGATTGATAAAAATTGTTTAGTTCTAAGAAATAAAAAATATGATATTGAAGATTATAAGCTATTTTTAGCCCTGCTTTATTGGGGCGAGGGTGGTAAGACCAATAATTATTTTAGCTTTACAAATTCTGACCCAAAAATGATTGATACTTTTTTATATTTGTTAAGAAAATCTTTTAAGATTAATGAAAAGAAGTTTCGTGTTAAATTGCATTTACATGAATATCATTGCAAAAAAGAAATGATAAATTTTTGGTCCAGTGTTACTGGTATTGAAAAAAATAATTTTTCTGTATATAATAAACCACATACTGGAATTAATAAGAAACCTGGTTATAAGGGGTGTATATCTGTTAGATATGGGGATAGTAAAATATTTAAAGAGGTTTTTATTATTATTGATAGGTTTGTAAAATATATTAATAATGCGGGATTGGTGTAGTGGTAACATTTTTCTCTCCAAAAGAAAAGACGTGGGTTCGATTCCTACATCCCGTGCGTTGACATTTCTGTGAAAGAGACCCGAAAGCCGAGCATTTTAGGGTTCGATTCCTAGATAGGTGCTAACACCTTTATGGGAATAGAAAATTAGCCAAATTAGCA
>CAZSNN010000041.1:0-4353 GCA_964608425.1 uncultured Gammaproteobacteria bacterium
ACGGAACTAAGATTGATGAAGTTGTCCATGTTGAAGGAGAAATGACCAAGATAAAATATAAAGGACCAATCGGCCCAATTATAAATAAACTTCTAGGCGGCCTAGCATCTGGAATGACGTATGTTGGCGCCAAGACAATTGAAGATTTAAAAGGCAAAGCGGATTTCATTGAAATAAGTAGCGCCGGATACAACGAAAGCATCGCTCATGGGCTGAATGATTAAAAAATTTCTGTCTATTTAAAATATTTAAATACATTCCTGCTATTACAAAAAGAAAAAAACCAAGTTAATCAAACTTGGTTTTTTATTGCACGGGATCGTAGACTGTGTTAGAACTAAAGTCGAGCTATAAAAATATTAATTCCGAAATAACCAACTAAGAATACCTAATTTCCTTTACATTTATATGTTTTCTTGACTTTTAAGATAATATAATGTAGTATAATAATATTAAGACAAAAGGGTCCCTGCGATCGAAAGATCAATGGCCCCCTTTTTTATTTTAACTGAATTATATGTTTTATATTTACAAGATAGTCGTAATATACTCTTGTAATTTTTTTATAAAGAGAGGATGCAAATTCCTTATTTGGAAATAATATTTTTTTAAACCTTCCTTCTTTAATTAAAAAATCAACTAACATTTTATAATCTCCATCACCCGAAACGAGAACTATCTTGTCAAATTTTTCCTTATTATATAATTTTTTCATAACAGCAAAAATAATATCAGAATCAACATTTCCCTTCTTTTTACCCAACGTGGCGGAGTTGTGCTCTCTAAATTTTAAAACAAATCCAGCTTCTTGAATTTTATCATATAATCCATTTCTCTCATTAATAACAAAACCAAGAAAGTAGTAAGCAATAGAAACATTGTATTTTTTCTTTAAATATTCTCTAAACTTAACAAAGTCAATATCCCACGTAGGATTTCCTGAATTAACACCCATGTATAGATTTTGCCCATCAATAAAGGCTATATTATTTTCTTGTTGTTTTGTATTATGCATATTTTTATTATAACACATCAACAATATCTTAAAAATACTAAAAATATCGCCATTGCTAGCGATATTTAAAATAAGCGCACCCCGTACGGGTATAGAATTCAAATTCTAAGGGGTTTCCGATGGTTTCTGAGATCTTTCCATCGGCTTGTGGGTATGGCTATATTTTATCAAAATGGGACAAATGGGACACTATAAAAGGGGCATAGTGGAGTTCCATTTTGTATAAAATGAGACAAATGAGACACTGCTAATCACCCATTAAAACATTTCTTGCTTCTCCTTTTTTTTGACCAACGTAAATATCTAATTTCTCTAAAAAATTAATAATTTTATCATCATCAATACAATTAGTTGCTACGTCTGGCTTGTTAGCAAATGCTCCGTATCTAATAGCTTCTATATTTTTAATCATAATTGGATTAACAGAATCAATAAATGTAAAGTTATATTGCCATACAAAGTAATCTTTTTTACTAATAACTACCTTTGGAGGATATTCTTCAATATCTTTTATGCTAAGATAACTCATTAGATCTGGAAAATTATTATAAAGTTTTTCTAAATTATGACTAAATTTATTCATCTCTTTAGATATTTCTCTTACTAAGTCATCTTGTGATATCTCCTGATTTTTTTTATCTTTATATTTTAAACAAATATCTACAGCTATTAATACTTTCGGCAACAATTCAATAGCTAAAGAAGATAACAAATGAAAAGAGGGTGTACAAGTATCAGATTTTTTCTTTAAAAGTATAGCATCATCCTTAAATTTTTTTGCAGTATTATAAAAAAATCCTATTGAGGATGCAAAAATGACAAAAGAATTTGTATAATCGTTAGACATAATTAATTAATCCATTCATACTTATTCCTTAAACTATTCAATTGATGTCGCCCGATAATTTCATCGTTTTGCAATCTACCAACAACTATACCTTCGATAACTCCATTATTCTTAGCAAATGATTTTAATACACCAATATCTCTAAACATTTTAAATTTTTCAACAAAATTATTATAATTCGTTTCTGAGATTAATATATCTGAAGCAAATTTATTGGCCTCTTTTTCTTGTTCTTTGTTAATAGTTTCATTTTCAGAATCAACATATACACCCTTTTTTCTGTGAAGTAACAAATGTCCAATTTCATGGAATAAGGAAAACCAGAATATATCAGCATACTTACCACGAATACTCATTTGAATTAGCGCTTTTTCAGGAGATATCCATCTAGTGACCCCATTAATAGGAACATTTTTTAAATTTTTTAAAATAACTAAAGCAACACCACAGTTAGCCAAAGTCTTTGTTAATTCTGACATAAACTCATTCGGATGACTAAACATTAATTTTTTTATATCAAGAACGCTTTCTTTTAGTTTCTTCTCATCAAAATCATCGGTTTGTATTTTTTGAGCTTCTAAAACACCTTTTCGTAACCAAGCAGACACAGCTTCTTTTGAGTGACTTTTTTTTAACGAAATACGATATTGAGCACCAACAAAAATATTCTTTTCAACAACATTTTCTAAAGAAGCTACACCAAAAAAATTATGCATACACTTAACTACATCTTCAATTTTTTTACAAGAATTAATCCAACCTAATTTAATCATTTCTTTATAAGGATATTTTTCAGCAATCTTATATTCTTTTTCTAACTTTTTAAAAGAATTAAATCTAGCCAAAGAAATTTGATAATTATTCTCCAAATTCATCCAAAAACTAGCAGGCACAGAAAAAACACCCTCCAGTTGAATAGCTGTTTCAGGAGTAATACTAGCTTTTCCTTTAATAATCTCATTTATTGTTTTTGGTGGCCTTCCCATTCGTTCAGCTAGCTCTAACTGAGTCATTCCTTTTTCATTTAACAACTCAACAAGGGTTTCTCCTGGTAAAATTAAAACTGGAATATTTTGTTTTGTTTTAACCATATATTTAAAATTAAAATTGTATATTAATTACCATGATAATCCTCGGCTTCTATTATTTCTACTTCCTTCACTTTCTGCCAAGACAAACCTCCATTTTCAATATAATCATCTCTATTACCAAATGGTTGATAAATTAATCGCCAATTAGCAGTTAACCGACAACTTAACTGATCCTTTCGATTACCAGTTAATTCTTCATGCCGTCCAGGTGCATTTCTCAAATCTTCCAAGCAATTAGCTGCTTTAAATTGATCAATACGTAATAATATTTTTCGTCCGATATTATTACCAAAAGAACGGATACATTGCCAATCCGGAAACATTTTCTTTAACGCTTTTTTGGTGTAATGCACTTCCATTTTTTACATAAAATATTAAGTTTATAATACTATAGGATTTCATATATTTTTATTAACCCTTAGTGTTAATAATATTATATATAATATCACAAATAAAGTCAAGGGTAAAGCAAAGTTACCAACAGTTTACCTGCTTCAAAGGTCTGGACTACCCTTGTGGGTTGCGTCATTAATGTACTAGTAATAAGTAAATAATGATTATGCAACAAACAACAGATACTGCCCTTTATGGGCAAATTAGGTCAAATACAGAGGTAGCCGAAGCACCTTTTCGCTATTGTCTATATGCTAGAAAATCAACCGAAGAAGATGAAAGACAGGCTCTTTCCATTGATTCCCAAATCAAGGAAATGCTTCAACTTGCTCAAAAAGATAATCTGGCAATTGTGGATGTTAAAAAGGAATCTCATTCAGCCAAAAACTCAGGCGGACGTCCGATTTTTAATGAACTGCTTCAAGATGTCAAAGCAGGAAAATTCAACGCCATCCTTACTTGGGCCCCTGACAGGGTTAGCCGTAACGCAGGAGATCTTGGGTCGGTAGTCGACTTAATGGATCAAGGTCATTTAAAAGAGATACGAACCAACGGACAAGTTTTCAAAAACTCCCCAAATGAAAAATTCCTTTTAATGATCCTCTGTTCACAAGCCAAGCTTGAAAATGATAACAAAGGAATTAATGTTAAACGAGGAATGCGAGCCAAGTGTGATATGGGAATAAGGCCTGGCCACTGCCCTCTTGGATATTTAAATGAAAAATTAGCTGTCAGAGGCAAAAGTCGAATACTGATTGACCCAGAAAGAGCGCCGATTATAAAACAAGTGTTTGAAAAAATCGGCAATCAAATGATTACTGGACTTGAGGTCTATAAATGGCTAAGGGATGATGTTAAATTTACAACCCGAACAGGCAAAAAACTTACACTCAGTGGATTATATAGACTACTTGGAATGACATTCTATTATGGAGAATTCGAATATCCCATGAATTCAGGTAATTGGTATAAAGCTTCAAGGTTTTATAGGGAATGGTATGATAAAA